>CAIXSC010001004.1 GCA_903921945.1 uncultured Planctomycetaceae bacterium | reverse complement strand
GGAATTGGCGGCGGAATTCGACATCGCGTCGCGATTGCGGTTTATAGGCCCGGCCGTCGCCTACGGCTCGGCGGTAAACGAGGAATGCGGATGCGGGCGTTGTCGAGTGGGCTTGGATCGTGGTGAACCTCCTCTTTGTACGACGGACATCTTGTCCGTCGTACGAGAGAAGGCCGTCCCGATGGCTGCGTCGCCCCTGATTCCCAGCGCGGCGGCGTTCCTGCGTCGCGGCCACGAACGGCGACCGCGTTCGCAAAGATTGCCGACTAGACTTTGAGGGCTTGGTCGAGGTCGGCGATCAGATCGGCGGCGTTTTCAATGCCACACGAGAGGCGGATCATGTTGTCGTAGATGCCGAACGACAACCGCTGCTCGGGCGAGTAATCCAGATAGCTCATTACCAGCGGCTGCTCGATCAACGATTCGACACCGCCCAGGCTGGGGCCGATACGAGGGATGCGAACGGCGTCGACGATGGCCGCCGTTTGCTCGGCGTTGGCATCCTTCACGAGGAAGGTGATGAGTCCGCCGAAACCGCGCATCTGACGCTTGGCTACCTCATGGTATCGATGCGATGGCAGGCCTGGGTAATAGACCCGTTCCACTCGCGGATGGCGATCCAGGTATTCGGCGACCGCCTGCCCGTTGGCGTTGTGCCGCTCCATCCGCAGTTCAAATGTCTTCAGGCCGCGTTGCAAGAGATAGATGTTATGGGGCGAGTTGATCCCGCCCATGATGCCTCGGAGCTTCCGGACCGGTTCCAGCTTGTCAGCGGCTCCGATGATCACACCCGCCAACAGATCGTTGTGGCCACCAAGGTATTTGGTGGCGCTGTGAAGCACATAGTCGACGCCGTAGCCGAGCGGCTGGACGTTGTAGGGGGTGGCCAGCGTGGCGTCGATCAGCGTTTCCACGCCGGTGCGGCGACCGATCGCCGCGAACCGTTCGAGATCGACGACGCTCAGATGCGGATTGGTCGGCGATTCGCTGATGAGCAGCTTGGTCCGCGAGTTGACCGCCGCTTCCATCGCGTCGTAGTCGCACGCCTTGACCTGCCGCGTGACCACGCCGAAGCGCGACATGTGCTTCAAGCAGAATTCGCGGCTGCGGTGGTAGCACTCGTCGAAGAAGACCACCTCGTCGCCGCTGTTGAGTTTCGTCATGAGCAGGCCGACGATCGCCGCCATGCCGCTTGCGTACAGCACAGCCGACTGGCCGCCTTCGAGCGCGGCGAGTTTGCCCTCGACGACCCGTTCGCCCGGATTGCCGTAGCGTCCGTATTCCTCGCGCGGCAATTTTTCGCGGTTGAAATCCAGCACCGCTTGGGTGTCGTCAAACGTGTAGGTCGCAGCGCAGACGATCGGGTCGGTGATCCCATCCGCCGGCTTGTGGTGCGCCTCGCCGGCGTGGACGGCCAGCGTGGAGGTGCCGGGACGAAGGCTATCGGGAAGATTGTCAAGCAGCAGGCGGCGGGACATCAGGCGGAAACTCCGTAGATGGCGGGCTTGGCCGGAGAAATCCGTTCAAGCGGCCCGCCGAGCCACCCAGCGGGGTGGCGCGGAACTCGCGCTAGATCGGCTCTTTAGCAGGCAAGGCTGCAAGCGGCCACAAATCCCATGACGCTTGGCAGTGTAGCGGTTCTAACGGTTCGGCCGCAAGTCGGTGGCCGGGGCGGCCACCCTCGGTCACAACCGGTCCGGCTCCAGACGCAACCTGGGAAAAGGAGGCCGAAAGGCGAGCGGAATGACTTTCGCAACGTGTTGGGAACACGTAGACTAGGACGCGGTTTTTGGGTAACTCCACGCGTTCGTCGAAGGTGGACCATGCGCCGCTGTGACAACCCGCCGCAGACAACTCGCAAGCATCATCCG
>CAIXSC010001003.1 GCA_903921945.1 uncultured Planctomycetaceae bacterium | reverse complement strand
CGCAATGCCCGAGACGATGCTGCCCCAGGCGGGCGAGTAACTTGGGTCGGCCGGATCGGCGAGAGCGGCCAGCCGCCGGGCGATGCTGTAGCCGTTAATGGTCGATTCATCCGCATTCTCGATCGCTCGCAGCGAGAACGTGATTTGGCGCCCGTCGTCGCTAAACTCCAGGTTCCCCAGCGGCGACTCATAGCGACCGCCTTCCGGCCCCTTGCCGACAAACTCGCAAAGCCGCCGCCGCACCAATCGGCCGGTGCGTCGCGCCGCCCAGTCATCCATCAATTCCGCGTCGCGGCGAATCGCTCGTTGCTGCACGCCCACCAGCACGAGCGGATATCGCTCGGAGACTTCCTTCACCAACGCCTCGCCGCCTTCCACCCGCGGCCAAACGCGCGTCATGTTCGCCAGTTCAGGCAGCGCTTCGCGGTAGCGTTGTCCCTTGGCGAGTTCCTGGGCTTTGTCGCGGTATCCGGCGGCCAGGTCCGACAACTGCTTCGTCCACTTCTCGACGGTGGCCTGCTGCTTGTCGCCGTAGGTGTTCGTCACGCGGATCAGCATGTTCCGCGCGTTCAGGTAATCCTCTTTGGCCATGTAACGCGTCATGATCTGGTCGATCAAGCGCGCGATTGCCGATGCCAAATCGGCCGTTTGATTCGCGTGCTTGTAGCTCGGGTTCAGCCGGAATAGCTCTTCGAGCAACGACAGCGCCTCGGGGTAGCGTTCCTTCGCGAAGTAGTGGCCGGCGTTCAAATAAAGATATACCTCGACCGCCTTTCGCAAACCGGGATACCGCGGGTCGCGGCGATGGATCGCGTCCAGATACTCGAACGCCTCCTCGAACCGCTTTTCAGCCGTCAGCTTTTCGGCCTCGGCGACCAGAATCTCCTCGTGCGACTCGATCCGCGCGACGGCTGACCAGTTCAGCTCGTACAACTGCGTCGGTCGGCTGATCAAACGCACGCGCAGCGGACGTGTGCGATCGAGCTTCGCCGCTCCTCGCAGTTCGGGAATCGGAAACACCTCGATGACGGCGTTTTGATTCGCGCCATCCAGCACCAGCCGGTCAAATGGATCGCGGTCGACAAGCCGGGAAGGTATCTCGGCTTTCGCACCGCCGGCCCCGCCCTGCCCTGTTCCGCCTTGAGCGGCCGTGTCGCCACCGCCGGCCTGACGCTGCTGAGCCGCCACGAACGCTGGCACCGCCATGCCGACCACGCCGCAAGCGACCGCCAACCAAGCGGCAGTCCAGGTAGCTCCGCAGATCCTCGAAGTTCGAACCGCGTTCATGGTTTCGCCTCATCCGAAAACGCGGGCAGAGCGTAGAACGCGCCGTCCGAACCGCCGACCAACAAGCGCGTGCCGTAGGTCGACGGCGGGCTGTACAGCGGCGCGTTGACCGCTGTCATGCCACCCGGTTTGCCGTCGGCCAAAGCGAACCGCAACACGGCTCCTTGACGAGTGGCCACCCACACCCAATCGCCGTCAACCCGCGGAGCGCCAGCGAGCGGACCGCCAGGCAGCGCGGCTTTCCATTTCACGGCATGATCCGAGCCAAACAGCAGCAACCCGTCGGTGTCGGTGACAAGCATCACTTGGTTTTCGATCGACCATGGGCCCTGCATCACGCGGCCCGCCAACGGCACGGGCGGATGCGCGGCAAAGTCGGGCATCAGCATCGGATGCACCACATCCCCTTCCGCCGTGCGCAACACCACATAGGCGGCGTCGGAATTGGCCGCGATCGGCGCCACCAACGGTCCCGGCAGATCAGCCTCGGCGAGCAACGCGAGATGCGAGTTCGGGGTGTCTTTCAAACCGGCCCGGTAGATCCGCTGGCGGTTATCGGCGATCACGAACTCCGGCTGGTCGCCACCGTAGACGCTCGGTCGTGTCCACCGGACCTTCAATCCCGGTTCAAGCCGAGGCTGGAACGGCAAGGCCCGGGCCTTGCCCGTGCCCGTATCGGCCAGCATCACTTGGCCGTTGTCCAGCGGCACAAGCGCCGCTCCCCCGAACACCTGCGGCGGCGCGGTCGCCAACGCGCCGGCCGTGTCGGCCTTGGCCATCACCAGCTCGTCGCTCATGCGACTCGGATCGTACACGAGCAAGTTGGTCCGCTCCGTGTCGCTGACCAACAAGTGACGCCCGCCTCCCAGCGGCAACGCTTCCAGGAACGAAAAAGTCGTCGCGCTGCCTTCCACTTCCGCCGACTCGATCGGCTTGTCCAGCAAGCCGGCATCGAAGGCGTCCTTCGCGACGCGAAACAGATCGCCCTGCCCCGAAATCGCCGTTACCTGACGACGTTCGGATTCGCCCAGGACGGCCACGATCGGCACAGCCACATCGGTCCGCCAGATCTGGGAGCCATCGTCCATCTTCGCGGCCGTCACCGAGATTCCCGGCGAACCGCGGCGCCGCCGCGCGTGAAACACCGTCTTGCCGATCTGGTGCAGTGGCGCGACGAACGGCTCCTGCTCATGCTTGATCCAACGACGGTTGATCTGGCCCCGCGACGTCTGCACGTCGTAACCGACGAACCGGTCGCTGCCGAGCCACAACTGGGCGTATTCAAACAACGCGTGGCTGGGAATCGGCTGGCTAGCCGTCTTCACCAACGAGCCGACCACTTTGGCCGGCTTCTTGGCGTTCGCCGGATCAATCTCGATGACCCGCGCCTCGCCCAAGTTCGTCACCGCCATCACGCGATTGCGCACCTGGATGAGTGGCGTCACCACGTGGCCAGCCATCCGGATCGGTTCGACCTCGGCGGGCCGGGTCAGATTCAGCCCCTTGCCATCCGCGGCCAACACATGAAGCAGGCTGTAGTCCGGCCCGGCGTTTTCCGCGACGAACAAATGATTGAGCGCCGCGACCGGCGGAACAACAACAGTGCCCGCGCGATGCCCCAGGTAGTGAACCTCGACACACGCGAGCGAATCGGCCGCCATCACATACAAATGCGAATGAGCACCCGGCTGATAGACGACCCCCGCGCCCGTGAAAGGCCCCGGCTCGACGGGCAACGCCTGCGGGAATTGAACGCGGCGCGAAGACGCGCCCGACGCGGTGTCGATCTCCCACAACATCCCCGTCTCGGTCGCTAACAGGATCCGACCACCCGCCACAACCGGCGGCGCGAACCGTTCGCCAATCGCCAACCGCCAGACCAACAACCCGGTTTTCGCGACCACCCGCACAAGCTCTTGTCGCGAACCGTCGACCAGCAGCGCGTCGGCGCCGGCTTCCTTGGCGACGGGCAGCGGATGAATCCGCGTTTCGTAACCCACCGTCCGGCGCCACAACAGCTGACCGGTCGGAGCATCGAAGGCATGCACGGCGCCGCCCGCCAGGAAGAACAGCACATGGCTCTCCGCGCCCGGGGCGACTTCGCCCCGCCGGTGGCTAATGAGCACGCGTCGCGCGTCACCCGCGTCAGGATGGTCTTCGGTGAGCGCGGCGGCTGCCTTCGCTTCCACCTTCACCAACTGCTGTTCGCGGCCGGCGACCTCCAAGACCGCGGCCGCAAGCCGCTTGTCACTCACCACAGCCGGATATTGCTTCAGGAGCCCCTTCCGCAGTTCGAACGCCTCGCCCGTCTGTCCCGCCCCCGCCGCCTCGCCGATTTTCGCGAGCGCCGCGACCAACGCCTCTTCCTGCTCGATCCCGAACTTCGCCTCGCCAAGCACCCGTTCGATTTCGTCAATCCGCTGCTGCTGGGAGGTGCGCAGCGACGTCGGGATATAGGCGGGATTCTTTACAAGTTCAAGCGCTTGATCCGCTTGCGTGACCACCTCTTTCGCCTCGGCCGAAGCTCCAAGATTCTTCGCCTGCTGCGCCAATCCCAAGGCGATGTCCGGCAAAATCCCGGCCAACTCGGGCCGCGCGTCGCTGAACTTCTCCTCGTTCTCGATCGTCGGAATGATCTCTTTGCACTTCGCCAGCGCTTGTCGCAAATCACGCGTGCCCTCGACCACCGATCGCAAATTGGCCAGTCCTAGCCGCACGCGAACGAAGCTGGCATTGGGATCCTTCGGAAAATTCGCGAGGAACTTTTCGTACCGCGCGATCGCCTGGGTGTACGACTGCGCTTGATAGTCCGCGTTCGCCTGATCCAGGATGTCCTTCGCGTTGCCACGAATGTAGATGTACAGCAACACGACGAACGCCATCAGCAACAGCACCAAGCCGCCTGATCCCAGCAGGATCAGCGGCGAATCCCATCCCTTGCGACGGCGCTTCTTGAAGTTCGCCGCCGCCGCGGCGGAAGCTCCCGGCGGCGGTCCGGCCGGTCCCATCGCGCCGGCCGCGAACGGATCGGCCATGCCCATGCCACCGCCCATGCCGCCACCAAACGGATCGGCGCCGCCGAGCGGTTCCAGACCGCTGGAAAGCGG
>CAIXSC010001002.1 GCA_903921945.1 uncultured Planctomycetaceae bacterium | reverse complement strand
TGCTCTTCGTGTGCTTCGTGGTACACCGATAGCTGAGCCCGCTAGTCTGCCATGGGAACATGCCACGCGTAGAAACGCTGACGATCGGTCTCTGAACGCCACGCGAAACCGGTGACGCAACATCAAAAGCCGCATCGGTTTATGGAATATTGAACGGCATTGGGGCTAAACCAGCGCCTCGCGGTCGCGGTCGCGCCAATACATTTCGGGCGATTCCCACGTGAATCGCCGCTCCGGGGGCGGTCTGCGGTTCGACTTGGCTTTTTGCGATTCGTCG
Organism: uncultured Planctomycetaceae bacterium; assembly: GCA_903921945.1. Classification (GTDB taxonomy): domain Bacteria; phylum Planctomycetota; class Planctomycetia; order Pirellulales; family Pirellulaceae; genus CAIXSC01. The sequence goes on along the minus strand of CAIXSC010001002.1, from coordinate 5,300 downwards.
TTGGCCACCGGCCCTGATACGGCAGGATCGGAAGCGAACTCTTTACCTGCCCCGAAACTGACGGCCGACGATCCGCTTATCGGTTGCGGCGGCGTCACCGGGGCCCCTGTCGCGCGAGCCTCCACAGCGAACTCGCGGTCTTGCTGGCGGCGTGCGAACGCGTCGTCCGGCGATTCGTCCCCGAGTCCCTCATCGTCGATCGGCTCTTTCGCGTGCAGGAACGGCAGCGGATTGAGACGCCTTGACCGTTGCAGCGGCTCTTCGTCCGCCAACCGATACTCGTCCGGTTCCACTCGCGGGGCGGCTGGCCGCGGCGGCGGCGGCTCGATCGCCCGCTCGGTGATCGCCCGCTCGACAATGGGCAGTTCGGACTCGGAAGCGGGCGGAGCGCTCGCGATCGGTTCAGCGGTCTCCTCCTCGATCGGCTCCGCAACGGACGCAACAGGCGTTTCAGCGGCGGCGGCGCGGCGGCGTTCGAGCCGGCGTTCGCGTTTCGTGTCGAATCGCCGGCGTTTGCCGCGTTCGTCGTCGGCGGTGGCCGCGGTCCGCGGCGCGGGCATGGGCGCTTCCTCCACAGATTGCGGCTCGAAGGCGGCAACCGGCATCGGCGTCGTGACGGCGGGAGCGGCGGCGAGCGGCAGCACCGGGATATCCTCCCGTTGGCCGCCTTCACGATTGGGCAACAGCCGAGCCTCAGCGCCCGCCTCTTGGAAGATCCGCAAAATGTGCTCGTGGCAGGTGAACATCATCAACTGATGTCCTTGCCGCGCGAACTCGCACAGGACGCGGGCGGCGGCCTGCACTCGCGCCGTGTCAAAATTCACCAACACGTCATCCAGTATCAGTGGCAAAGAGGCGCCGCGGCGCGCGTAGCCGGCGACCAATGCCAGTCGCAAGCTGAGAAACACGGCTTCGCGAGTCCCGCTGCTGAGCTTGTCCAAACCAAGCGATCGGCCTTGGTTGTCATCGACGCGAAGCACCTTGTCCTCGATCGGTGTCCAGACACGGAGGTACTGGCCCTGCGTCAAGCGTTGCAGGAAGGTCGAGGCCTCGCGGAGCGTTTCAGGTTGGCGAGTCGACTCGTAAATGCTGCGGACCGATTCCAAGAGCAACCCGGTGAGCGACAGGATCTGCCAGCGTTCGATCGCCTCCTCGATTTGCTGTTCGACGACGCCCAGTTCCAGCCGCGCGACGTCCATGCGGCGTTCGGCGACCATCGCCTTCATTTCGGCGCCAAGCTGGCCGCGTTCCTCGTGCAGCCGCGTCAATTCTCCCCGCGATTGCTGCAGTCGCTCCGTCAGCCGGGCTCGCTTCTGCTCGGGAACTTCCTCGCCGCGAGCGGTGAATTCGCGGTGCATCGCCTCTTCCGGCCAGTGTTCGCCCACCGCCAGTTGGATCGATTGCGTCAATTCGTCGCGTTGTCCGCGGAGCACGAGTGCCTGGTGCTGTTTGGCGAACATCTGCCGGAGTTGTGTTTCGTCGGCGGCTTCGGCTTTCGCGAGCAGTGCGCGGCGCCCCTTCACCGCCGCTTCGTAGCCTTTCACCGCTCGCAGCCAGCGCCCCTTGAGTTGCTTGAGTTGCCGGGCCGTGTCGCGGCGGCGTTCAAGCACGTTTTGCTGTTCGGCCAAAGTCGCGGCCAGTTGCTTGAGTTGTGCCTGCGCGCTGTCCGACTCGGGCGTCAACGCCAGCTCGACGAACAGTTCCTGGATGCGGCCGGCGAGCGAAGCCAATTCGCGGCGGCGCGTTTCCAGTTCGTCCCGGCGCTGGTTGAGCTGTTTACGAACCACGAGCACGGCGCGGAAGCCGCGCACCAATTGCCGCACGTCGTTGGGCGAAAGCTGCTCGGGAAGCCCCGCCGCTCGCAGCGCGACTTGCCAGTTCTTCTTCGCTTCTTTGAGCTCCTCGATCGCCTTCGACGCGCGCCGCTCCACCGTTTCCACATGCTGGCCCGATTCGTGCCGTTGGGCGTCCATCGGCGCGAGCTGCTCGAGATGGGCGAGTTGCCGCTCGGCAGTCGCCAACCGGGTGTCGAGCGGGCCGCCGCCTTGCGGGAGCTGCTGATCGAGCTGATCGCGTTCCGCTTGAGCTTCCTCCAATTGCTGATCGAGCAGTTCGAGCTGACGTTCGCAAGACTGCAGTTGACGTTCGGAATTGCGTTCCCAATCGAGTTTCCAAACGATGGCGGCCCCGAGGCCGACGAAGCCGAAGAACGTCAGCAACAATCCGAAGAACCAGTCGAAGCCCCAGAGCACGCCGCCGAACACGCCGCCCAGGATCATGACGGTGCTGAGCACAAAGGCGCCGAACAACCACACCATTTTTTCGAACGGCATGACCTGCCAATCGAATAGCTCCTGGCTCTGGCCATCCAGTTCGGAACGTTGAAGCTGAAGCTGCTCCAGCCTTTCTTCCACTTGAATGCGGCGACGCAACTGCGCGACCCGCACGCCGGTTTTCTCCAGTGCCGCCGCGAGACTCGATTCGTCGAGATCCGCAAGCTCGGAGGTCACGCGTTGCATCGCCTGCTCGGTGCGATTCTTGACCGACTGAGCCTCGGCTTGCGTGCGTTCAACCAACTTTTGGAAATGATTCATACGGCCGGCGGGCGTGCGGAGCAGTGCCAGCGTCTTCGGTGTCAGGTCGGGCAGCTTGCCGCGGGACGCGCCGCCCGGGCCTTCGAGTTGCGGCCGGCGCGCTTCGACCTCGCGTTCCAGCGTGGCGACCTCGTTCTGCAACCGCGCGACTTCTTCCTCCAGCGATCCGATCCACGGAGCGTGTTCGCCAAGCGCTTGAATTCGGGATGCCTGGCCGATGACAGTGCGTTGATACACGTGCCGCGACAGCTCTTCCCGCAGCGCCGAACGCTGCTTCCGCGCCGCATGCAACCGGCGCCGGTAGGCTTTGATTTCGTTGTTAAAGTGTTCGAGCTGTTCGAGCGTGTCGGGCGGCAGGTCGGCGGCCGAACCGAACAGGGCGAGCTGCTCGTCAACCGCGCGGCGGGCCTGCCACTTCTCGCGGACTTGCAAAAGCGTGTCGTACTGCTGGATCTGCCGCTGCAGTTCCGCCATCCCAAGTTCGACTTGCTCGATCTCGCGACTACGCTCCGCCCGCTCGGCCATCAACTGCGGCCAGCGCCGACCGCGCGTCGCCCATTCCTCGATTTCGTTGCGGAGCTTTTCGCGCTGGGCAAGCAGTTTGGCGAGCCGCGAGGGACGATCGTCAGCCGGGAGGATTTCGCGACGCGAATCCGCCAACTGGCGGACAACGTCGATGAGCGAGACGCGGTCGAGGCCGCTCGTCAGTTTGTACAGATGGTCGGCGGCCGCCGAATCGTTGAGCGTCCCGAGTTCCTGGATCTCCCGCAGGCCGATCGCGAACACGTTTGTAAAAATCGACTCGTCGACGCCGCCAAGCAGCGAGCTGAGTTGGTGGGAACCTTGAGCATTGCCGTCCTCATCCAGCAGCGTGACGTCGCCAAGCGACTCTTCGGCATCGAGCGCGACCATGCGGCGCACCACTTCGAAGTCGCCGCGGAGCGTGGCGAGGCGCAACGCGCCGCCAGGCCGGCCGCCGTGAACAGGCGGGAGATAACGGGCGCGGCGCTCCTTCGAGAACCCGTATAACACGGCCCGCATGAATTGCATCAAGGTCGTTTTGCCGGCTTCGTTCGGGCCGTGGAAAACGGTCACATCGCCGGCCAATTCGCGGACCGACAAATCGGTCCAAATGCCGAACCCGTCAATTCGAATGTCCGTGATTTTCACGGTGCCTCCTTCCGGCGTGCGTTCAATCCTCGTTGGCGAGTTCTCCGCGCAGCATATCGATTCCCAACACGGCCGCATGCCGCATCAAGCGGGCTCGGGCCGCCGGGTCGGCGATCTCTAACGCCCGGCCAAACGGTCCGGCCGCCTGCTCGTCGGACAGATAGCTCGACAGCCGCAGCGGCTCCGCTTTGCCTTGCTCATGGGATCGCACCGAGCGGAGAAAGTCGCCCAGGATCGAGTCCTCTTCGTACCATTCCACCGGCAATGTCGATGGCGGCTCGACATCGATCGCCACAATCCACGCTGGATGCCGGCGATGTCCATACTCCGTTCGCAGCTCCGCCGCGAATTCGTCCGCCAGTCCACTGTGGCGCAGCCCGCCCGCCAGCCGCCCGCTAGCTTCGAGCCGCAGGCGAATGAGCAACGCGCGGTCGCCTACTTCGGCCGCAAGCGCCTGCATGCGATCGCGAAGCACGCGTTCGAGATCGTTTTTCGTCATCGACTCGCTCACCACGATCCGCTCTTCATGCCAGCGCAGCACATCGGTAGGCAGGGCTTGCATGCGAGTCTTGCCGTCCGGATCGACGCTGACCAGCGTGCAGCCATGCGGACCGGTTTCTTCTCCGCACCGTCCCTGCGGCGAACCTGGGTAGTGGGCGGCGTACGGAGTGCTATAGAGCGTCCGCCGTTGGTGTTCGCCGCCGAGCGCCCAGTATTGGATGTTTTGCCGCACGAGCGCGGCGGCGTCGAATTCGCCATGCACGACCGCGATCTTGAACCGTTCGCTGGCGTCCCCCCGGAACTCCGATGGATGCACACGCAGGCGGTCGCTCCAACTGATCCCGACAATCGCCGCGCACGGCTCGCCATCCCGCTCGACGATGCGATCTTCCAACCGCCCGGAGCCGAAGAGGTGCACGTTCGGTGGAAGCGGCACGGTGGCCGGCCAGGCCTCGGGCGAATCGAGCCGGCCACCGGCCCAGAACACCTGAATGCCGCGTTCGCGCAATCGCTGGAACTGTTCGAGCAAGAACGCGAGCCCACGCGGACCGGCATGGAGCGGATCAAGCAGATCGCCGGAGAGCACGATGAAGTCGACGTGCTCGAGGATCGCGCTGTCGAACACTCGGGTGGCGGCGAGGTAGGGGGCGTCGAGCGCAAGATCGCGCAGGTGCTCTGGTATCGACGCCAGTCCGTACAGGGGCTGTTCGAGATGAAAATCACTCGCGTGGATAAACCGCGTCAATTCGCCGGACATGGAGCACCTCCCTGTGCGGACGAAAATTTACCGCAGCCCGCCAATGGCCACTAGACCAATTTCCGTTCGCAACCCGCCAATTCCGCCCAATCGTCCTATTCTACGCAGCCCCGAAGGCGGGCGTCATGCGTTTTTCAGCGAGCGTTTCGACCGCCAACCTAACCGGCCAGGATTGCCGGCCGCCGATTGCCCCAACCGGCCGCCCCAAACCGGCCGCCCCAAACAGGCCGCCACTGCCGGCCGCCACTGCCGGCCGCCACTGCCGGCCGCCACTGCCG
>CAIXSC010001001.1 GCA_903921945.1 uncultured Planctomycetaceae bacterium | reverse complement strand
GTCCTGGTGAAGGCCGCCCCGTGGGTGGAGAAGGCGTATCCGTCCGAAATGCGGTCGGGGGAATTCCAAGGACTGCGGCTCGCGGTCGCTCGGGCTAACAAGGCGATGGCGGACCAAATCAAGGCGACCAAGCCCAAGGACCCGCAAATCTCCCAACTCATGGGCGATGCCCGCAAGCTGGCCCAATTCGTCGCGCGGACTCCGGGAGACGTCCAAAAGGACGCTCAAAAACTGCTCGCGGAACTCGGCGTCGCCGGTGCGGCGGGCGGAGGCGAGAAGGCCCTGCCCAAGACTTTCGCCGACGCCCGACAGGCAGGAAAGGACGCGCTCGACTCCGTCTCCGTCGCCAAAGTCAATCTCGAAAGCCTTCCCCCGCGGATCCGCGATGAAAAGGATCCGGCGGTCAAGAAACAACTCGAAGACCAACTCAAGCAATCGCAGGAAGCCCAGGCCACTGGACTCGGCGAAGCGATGCGAATGTTTGAACTCGCGTTGCGGCTCGCCACCAGCGAAACGACCAACGACGAAATGAACTCGGTGCGCTACTTCCTCTGCTTCCTCAACTACTCGAGCGGCGACCACGTGAAGGCGGCCGTTTTGGGCGAGTTTGTCGCGAAGCGGTATCCGGACAGCGCTGGGGCTCGACAGTGCGGCAAGATCGCCATGGCGTCGTACCTGAAAATGTACGGCGATGCCAAGACCGATTCCAAACCTCAAATCGACAAGTTGCTCGGCGACTTCGACAAGGACAAGGACGGAAAGATTTCGACCGAGGAATTCACGGCGATGCCCGACGAAGCGAAAGCTCCGCTGGCGAAGGCCGACGTCGATGGCAACAGCAAGATCGAACAAGCCGAACTCGTGCGGTTGACCACCCGGTTCGAGAGTGACCGCATCATCGACATCTGCAACTACATCACCGGCAAGTGGCCGGATCAGCCCGAGGCCCAGGAAGCGCTCGCGACGTTGATCCAGTTCATGATTAGCGAAAACCAGTTGGACAAGGCCCAGGAACTGCTGGCTCGCATTCCGGAGGACACGCCGCAACGCGGAACGGCCGAACTGAAACTCGGGCAAGCCTTCTGGGGTGCCTATCTCCGCGGGATGCAGTTGACCTACGAACAGGAACAGCAGGCGAATTCGGCGGGCGTCAATGACCCGGCGATCAAGCAGCAAATCGCGAGTCGCCGCGAAGAGCTCAAGGCGCTCCGTGTTCGCGCGGAGAAGACGCTCGTCGATGGCGTGGCCCGCATGGAAAAGTCCGGCAAGATCGACAGCACTTTCGCTTCCGCCGCGTTGTCGCTCGCCCAGGTTTTCGTGGATACCAACCAAGCGCCGAACGCCGTCGCCTTGCTCGAGAAGCAAGCCGTTGGTCCGTTGGCCCTGTTGCTCACGAAAAACGAGGCGGCGAACAAGCCCAATTACGCGGAGGAAACCTACAAGACGGCGTTGCGAGCCTACATCTCCGCCCTTTCCGCTTCCAAGGGCGAAGCGGCCGGGGTGCTGATCAAGAAGGCCGACACCATCATGACGCTGCTCAATGGCGTCGTCGCGGGCGCTCCCGACGGCTCGAAAAAGCTGTTCGCCATCTACTACAGCTTGGCTCGCGACCTGGAACAGCAAATGCAGCTCGCGCCGCCGGAGACTAAAAAGAACCTCGCGCTCGGCTTCGAGACGTTCTTGAATCAAGTGCGGAGCACGGCGACGGAACTGAACGTGCTGTACTGGGTTGCCTCGACCTACCAATCGATGGGCGAGAGCTACACGCCAGGTGCGAATCGGCAACTGGCTCCCGATGCGGTGCGGTATTACGGCGAAGCCGCCAAAACGTTCCAAGACATCCTGGATCGGGGCAAAAGCGGCAAACTTCAAGTCGAGGGCCAACTTCAGGGCCAGATCAGTTTGCAACTGGCGAAAACACGCCGTTCGATGGGCGAGTTCGACCAAGCGATCAAGCTGTTCATGGAAACGCTGACGAAAAATCCCGCGCTCTTAAGCGTTCAGACAGAGGCCGCTAAGACTTACGAGGAATGGGCGGAACGGTCGGGCGACGGGAAGTACTTCCTGCATGCGATCCAAGGGAGCATGGAAAGCCGAACGAAAAAGAGCGTGATCTGGGGCTGGTCCGAAATTGCCAAGATCACCTCCGGCAAGCCGCAATTCCGCGACAACTTCTATGAAGCCCGCTACCATGTCGCCCTCGGTCGCTACAAGTACGCGATGTTGCCCAAAAACGCGGCGGAAAAGAAAAAGCATCTCGACGCGGCGGAACAAGCGTTGGGCAAAACGGTTCAACTGTTTCCCAATCTCGACGGCGACGGCAGCCCCAACCAAAAGCCGTTCCGCGCTCAGTATGACGCGCTGGCTCGCTTGATGCAGAAGGCCACGGGCAAGCCGGAAAAGGGGGTCGCCGCCTACGAGCCGCAAGCGGCTCCGGCCACCGCGCCCGCCGCCGGAGGAACGGCCCCGCAGCGAGCGGCTGTCCCGGCTGCCAAACCCGCGACTCCGGCGACGTCGGCTCCGGCTCCCAAGCCCGCCGCCACGTCGGCTGCCGCTGCCGCCACTCCAGCGGCTAAGAAATAGGATATCGCCCTCACGTGGCGGTCCCAGTCCCGAACCTCGCAATGAACTCGATCTCAACCTAACCTATTCACTTCCCGTTACGCTTTCCCGCTACGAGCGTCTTCCGCAAGCACGAAGCGATACAAAAGGGTCGGACTATGAATCGATGGCGACAACCCCTGATCTTGGCAACTGCCTTGGGAATGGCGAGCCTGCTGGCTTTCGGAAATGCCGCGCCGGTGCATGCCCAGTTGGACAAGGTCTTCGGTCCCAAAGGTGTCCCGGTGTCGGGCACCGTCACCGAAGTGACGCCCGACAAAGTGGTCATGGATGTGGGCGGATCACCGCGTGAGTTCCCGGTGAACGAAATCGTCCGGGTTGTGTTTGGCGACGAACCGTCGGAACTCGCCCGCGCCCGTGACAATGTGATCCAAGGCCAGAACGAGGATGCCGTCGAAGCCCTCAAGGCGGTCGCGATGGATACCGTGACCCGCGACCTAGTGAAGGCCGACATCGAGTTTTACCGGGCGTACGCGTCAGCCAAGATCGCCATGGCGGGTGGAGGCAACCCGCAAGCGGCGGACGACGCCTTGTTCGCCTTCGTGAGGACGAACCGCACAAGCTTCCATGTCTACGACGCCACTGAACTGCTCGGTAACTTGGCACTTTCGCAGGGCAAATTCGAAGACGCGGCCAAGCGGTTCGGTTTCCTCGGCAAGGCCCCGTGGGCCGACTATCGGATGCGAGCGAACGTCAGCGAGGCTCGGGCCCTGACCCAACAGAAGAAGTTCCCCGAAGCGCTCGTGAAGTACGAAGCGATCATCGCCATGGGCGAGAATACTCCCGAGGCGAACCGCCAAAAAGAATTTGCCAAGGTCGGGAAGGCGTTCTGCCAGGCCGAGACCGGGCAGGCCGAGGAGGGAGTCAAGGCACTGGAAGACTTGATCAAGAATAGTGACCCGAAGGACACCGCACTCTTTGCTCGCGTCTACACGGCATTGGGGAACTGCCACCTGAAGGCCAATCGCACCAAAGAGGCGTTGATGGCTTTTCTGCACGTCGACCTGTTGTTCAACGCCGACGGTGAATCGCACGCCGAGGCGCTTTTCCACCTGTCCAAACTCTGGGCGGCGGTGAACAAGTCAGACCGGGCTGTCGCCGCCCGCAACCTCCTCAAGGAACGCTACGCCGGCAGCACCTGGGCCAAGGGCGCGTAGCTTTCTTAACTTTTCCGTGGGTCGCAAGTACAATCCCAACCTTACCGCAAGCAGTCTGTTCTTGACGTTTCTGGAGTCACTTATGCGTCGCGTTCGAGCTTTGTTCAACGTGTTGTTGGCCGTGGGCGTTGTC
>CAIXSC010001000.1 GCA_903921945.1 uncultured Planctomycetaceae bacterium | reverse complement strand
TGCCGGTTACCGGCCGAAAAACGCTCGAAGTTCCCGGTCGTGAACCGCGAATTGACTTACGGCAGAATGAACGGCGATCGGAGGACGGGCGATCATGGCAGAGCAACCCCACCAGCACGACCGAGTCCATCGGCTCCAGCAACTTCAGGCTGATCGCCGCACATTCCTACAAGCGGGCAGCTTGGCAGCGTTGGGACTCGGGTTGCCGGAATTGCTCTTGGCCCGCGAGTTGGCGAACGCTTCGGCCGTTTCCAGTCAGGCTCGCGGAGTGGCTGGAGTAGCGGCGGGCGACGGGCGACGCACGGGAACCGGTGTCGGCAGTGGCCGGGCGCGGAGCTGCATTCTGCTGTTTGCCACAGGCGGGCCGGCGCAACAAGAAACCTTTGATCCCAAGCCGGACGCGGACGTCGCGGTGCGGGGCGAGTTCGATCCGATTGCCACCAACGTGCCGGGAATCGACATTTGCGAGTTATTGCCGCGGATGGCTCGCAACGCGCATCGCTACTCCATTATTCGCTCGACCTACCACCGCAGCGGCACGCATGGCGTTGGCGTTCACTACAACCTGACCGGCCTGCCGCACGCGCCGCGGTCCTCGGGAGAGCCGCAGGTGTCGCGGCAAGACCCGCCCAGTATCGGCGGGGCGATCCGGCAACTGCGAGGCGATCGGGGCGGATTGCCCGGGGCTGTGCATTTACCTGTTCGGATTGGCGACCAAAACAATTTCCAATGGGGCGGTCAGCACGCCGGCTACCTGGGTTCGAAATTCGACCCGCTGATGTTGATCGACGAACAGTGGTTGCCGGGCACATTGCCGCCGGCTTTCTTGCCGCAAGCTGACGTGGGGATGGAGCGATTCTCCGACCGCGTGAATCTGTTGCGGAAGCTGGCGGGTGGAGCACGCGAGTTGCCCGGCGAGGAAGCGGGCACGTACGAACTCGCCCGGCAACGGGCCCTGAGCGTGCTCGATTCACACTCGGCTTGGGAAGCGTTTCTGCTCGATAAAGAAGACCCGGCGACGATCGCCCGCTATGGCGACAACAAGTTCGGCCGCAGTTGCCTGGTCGCCAGGCGGCTCGTCGAGGCGGGCGTATCGCTTGTCACCGTGCCATGGATGTACCTGGTTTCCACCAAAAACTTCGACACGCACAGCAATCACTTCCGCTTGATGAAAGACCTGCTCATGCCGCCGGTCGATCAAGCGTTTTCCGCGTTGCTGGAAGATCTGGACGAGCGTGGCCTGTTGGATGAAACGCTGGTGGCGTGGACGGGCGAATTTGGCCGGACCCCGAAAATCAATCAGAACGCGGGCCGGGACCATTGGGGCAATGTCTACAGCACCGTGTTGGCGGGCGGTGGCATTCGCGGCGGCGAAGTGATCGGCGCGAGCGACAAAAGTGCGGCGGAACCGGTGGACCATCCAGTCCACACACGGGACTTTGTCGCGACGATCTATCACGCGCTCGGCTACGGCCGTAACACGGTGGTCCATGACATGGCCGGCCGGCCACGCCCGCTCGTGGAAGGCCAGCCGATCCAGCGGCTGTTTTGAGCCGCCGGGCGAATCGAGCGGCCTGTCTCGGCCGCCTCGCTTCAACCTCGCCTCCGCCTCGCCTCGCCTCACCTCGCGGACGCGGTCTTGGCGCGAGAGTTGGGACGGGGACGCTAGTCGGCGAGCACTCGCCGCAGCGGAAAATGGAATTTCCCCAGCATACCGCCGTAGTTGCCGGCGCTGATGGCGACAACCCCGACACCGGCGACCGCCCGCATCGCGGCGGCCATCGCGGAGCTGACGGCCGACTCATGAATGCCGTCGATGACGATCTCGTACGCGCAGTGGGCATCGCCATGAAGCCGCGTTTCGACGCGGCCGCGCAATGTCGGACAGAAGGCATCGGCGGTCGACGCCTTGAGCGTTTTGTAGCGTGACCCCACCTTGCTGCCGCTGCGGGCGACGCCACCGGGAAACGGCGCGATTACGCCGTCCAATTCCGCCAAACTCTCCACGCCGCGGCGCGCGGCGGCGAGCGCCGTGCGTTGGTCGACAGCTTGCAAAATGATGTTGCCGCCCCCAACCCCCTTGGCGACCCCCAGCGATTCCTCGATCAAGAATTCACCGTCCATCACGGGCACGCGCCAATAGCGGCGGCCGGCGACAAGCTTGCTCTTCTGATAACCGTCGCCGAAGAACCGGATATGTTTGCCAAGCGGCAGTCGTTTTTCCGCCGACGGCAGGCCATCGAACACGGCCGTGGCCGGGCAAGTCATGACGCACTGGCCTACTCGATTAGGCACCGCTTTCGCGAGCGCATCGGCGGAAAAGCCAAACAGCAGAATCGAAGCGCCTGGCCGTCCATCGGGTGTGACGGCCGGTGCAAGTCGACGTTCGACCGCGGTCTCCGCGTCGCACGCGATGACGGACGAGCTGTAACCGGTTACTTCCCGGACCGCCGCATCGAGCCAATATTCGTCGGCCGACGTCACGATGAGCCGCGTGTAGCTCATCGCGAACGCTTCCGCGAACGTATCGTCGATGAACGTCGGTCCCAACAACACGCGACAGGCTCCCTTTGCGTCTGCTCGACGCGTTCCGGCAACCCGCCGCGGGACGCTTCAGACGACTCTACGTTACGGTGCTCCGAAGCCGCCCGGGCCACCCGGGCCGCCGAAGCCGCCAGGCCCACCTGGCCCGCCTGGAGCACTACTGGGCGGCGGGCTCTTCTTGAGTCCGTCCTTTTGCAGTTTGCGGAAGGCGTCCACGCCGGTTCCCTCCTCGGCGCCGCCCGTCTTTTCACGAATGATATCCGCGCGGCTCAGATGGATCTTCTTATAAGTCTCCTCCGAGATCACGTAATACCAATCGGCAAAGCGAGCGTTGAGTTCAAAGACTCGGGCTTCGGCCTTTTTCCGCTTCTCCTTCGCCTCATCGATTCGGCGTTGGTTCTCTTTCTTGATCCGTTCCCGTTCGGCCGCGATATCGACCTTCGGAGCCGGCTTGGCATCGGCCGGCTTGGCGTCGGCTGGCTTGGCGTCTTTGGCATCGTCTTGAGCGAGTGTGGCACATGAGCCGCCATTCCCCCCTGCGGGCTTCTCGGACTCGGGCTTTTCCGTAGCAGGCTTCTCGGTGGCAGGCTTCTCGGTGGCAGGCTTCTCGGTGGCAGGCTTCTCGGACGCGGGCGACTCGGCGGGCTTACCGGGGGAGCTTTCGGGCACGATGGCCGGTTCGGGTTCGAGTTGTGGCGGGGGGAACTTCGATTCGTCCAATTGGGCCATGACGAACAGGTAGCGGTTCAGCTTCGCGTCCGCGGAACCTTCCTCGACGCTGGCGAAGTTGCCGAAACGCAAGATGTACTCGACACCGTCCTTCATGCCGACATGGACTTCGCCGTTGGCGGAGAACAGTTCGATCTGGTCGCCGGTGGGCGGCTTAAGCGGGAAGAACCCGCGTTGGAACAGCGAATCGACACCTTCTTGATCGTTCATGAAGCCAGTGTCGGCTTTCAAGTCGGCAGTGAGTCCCTTGGGCTTGCGTTGGACATCGACGATCTGCAAATCATCGAGCGCCGTCTTCAGGGCTTCGATCTTGTCTTTGTTGAGTTCCTCGGCGTCGCTCAACGCGGTCGGCACGGCGCGGCCGCGGACATAGGTCAGCAGCGAGTCGAGGTTCCACTGGCTGGAATCGGATTGATAGGTCATGGTGGCGTCGAGTCGCGGATCCATACGGAATCCGCGTTCAGCGCGAAAGACCGAGTAATCTTTCAGCTTCACGCGTTCGACGTCGAAGGCGTTGAGTTTCAGCAGGTCCTTTTCAATCCAATCGCCGAATTTCGTGGTGAACTTCTTCGGATCGATTTTGACAACGTAGACAATGTCTTGGCTCGGGATGCGAACGAATCGCTGGTCCTCCGCCTTCTTGACGACTTTGCCGATGATCAATTGAGCGAGCGGCTTGCCGCTCTCGTCTTGCAGCTTGACCAGTTGGCCGACGCCTTGTTCTCCCGGTTTGGTTTTGTCCTTGTCCGGGGCAAGCACGCCGAACTGGGCGTGGTCTTCGCCGACTTCGGACGCGATTCCCAGCGGTGTGAGGCCGACGAGGGCGGTCGCGGCGTCACGGAGTTGATTTTCCGCATCCGCCGGGTAGTCGCCGTGGGACGGAATCGACCACGTCTTGTCTTTGTTTTGCGTCACCCGGAAAAGCTCGGGCTGCTTCCCGGACGCCGCATCGAAACTGACGATCTCGAGCGTGGCCGCCTTCAGCGGATCGGTGAACCCTTCGAACAGCGGTTTGCCGACCGTGTCGCTCGGTTTCAATCCGGCTGGCTGCGGCTTGGTGACATACGCGACCAATCCGATAAACGCGGCCAAGCCCACGTAGACAAGCGTTTTATTGCCTTCGGTCATGGAAATTCGCTCCTCGCTCTCGCCAAATGTCTGCGCAGATAGGCCACGCGGATAGCCCGCGTGGCTTCGCCCCGTCCCTTAGATCAACCGCGCTTTGGAGATGCCTTCCCGTTCCCGCAGCCGTCGGCGGACAAACACGGTTAGGCCCACCAACAACGGTGGAATCAGCGGCAGGGTGACCGCCCACACTTTGAACGAATCCTGAATGCCATCGATCTGTTGGTCGAGGCGACGGCCCGCTTCCTTGATGCGTTCGTCGCGATCGCGTTTCAAACGGTCCCGTTCGGTATCGAGCCGCTGTTGCGACAGTTGCGACTGCACGACCAACTGGATGGCGATCGCCTCTTCTTCCTTCGGATCGACCTGTTCGCCCTTTCGTTTTCGGTCATCGATCGCGTTCCGGGCGTCTTCAAACTTCTTGACCAGTTCCTTGCTCTCGCCCTCGGCCGTTTTGATGGCGTTCGAGTATTCCTCTTCGAACTTCGTACGCTCTTCCTGTTCCTTGGTCCGCGCGTTTTCGCTCTGCTTCTCGATCACGGTGAGCGTGCTGTACTTGGTCTTGCGTTTGCGAATGTCCATGTAGGTGTCTTCGCCGGACAAGGCGTCGATCACATTGAGGGCGAACGTAACGTTCTCAAAACGCCAGCGGAACATTTGGTCTGGCTGGGCTCGGATACGCACGAACGCCGACGCCATCAAGTCGATGTCGCTGACATAGATCACATGGATCGGCTTGTCTTTCCAATCGCCCGACTTCGCGTCACCATCCTTGCCGGCGTCCTTCTCGGCTTCGGGCTTGTCATCCTTCGACTTGCCTTTGACGCGGGCCGCCAGCACAAACTTCCCGCGCGAGGGGCCCTCGGCGAGCTGCAACAGGGAGGGATTTTCCTGATTCGCTTGCCAGTTGGCGAACGAAATCGTGCCTGCCTTGTCGCCGGTTTGCACCAGCGGTTCGAAAACAATGTCGGCATCTTTCGCCTTAGACACGGCGCCGGGCATCGGGAACAGCAGCTCCTCAATCCCCTTCGTCACCGTATCTTCCTCGTTGAACGGCCGCTCGTTACCGGGCACTTCCGGCCGGATAAAGACGAATTGGTTGCTAAAGCCAGCGACCTGAACCTTTTTGTAAGGATTGAAACGCTGCCAAACGATGTAGGCGTCGTAGCCAGCGGGGCCGCCTTGCGGCGAGAATCCGCCCTTTTCGCCGGGGACCTCCACCCCGATCGCCTGCCACAACTTGGTGACATCGCCCTTGGGCGGAGGCGGCCCGCCACCAAACATCTGCGACATCGGATTTTGCCGTTTCGGCTGCCCCGTGCCGGGAACAAACCGCATTTCGTCGATGACCGGCAGCGGGTCTTCGAAGATCGCGACAGGCTGGCCGCGTTTAATGACGTCGATCAGATTTTCCAGTTCCGCCGGACCCATCGAGGAAGGTTGAACGGCTAGCAGCACGTCGTACTTGCCGGGCTCGATCTTGTTCGTCGGATCGACTTCTTCCACGTCGTACTGCTTTTCAAGTTCCTCAAGAATCGCGGCTCGCGGAATGTTCTGCGGTTGGCCGCCCGCGAACGAGAAGCCGCCCATGAGTTGGGCATCGGTGCGGACCACGCCCAGTTTCTTGCGAGCCCCCTTGGAGGCGGTGGAGATCGAGCGGATCAATTCATACTCGACAGGGATGCCGTAATCGAAAAACGGCACGACCACCTTTTCCAGTCCGCAGGTGACAGCCGCCCCAAGGATGACAGGCACGTCTTTGAACACGCCACGAGCCTGCGTGCGAACGATCTGCGGGCGAATGCCGAACCGCTTCTCCGCTTGCAACGCGACTTCACTGGTCGGTTCCACGCCGTCCAGGATCCGCACTTGCACACTGCCACCCGAAGTGCTTTGGAATTCCTTCAGCATCGAAAGCATTTCGACCCGCACCTTCACGTAGTCCTCGGGAATCTCGGATCCGATGAAGGCGTCGATGACGATTGGCCGATTGGGATCGAGGTTCTTGAGGATCGCGCGAGTATCC
>CAIXSC010000999.1 GCA_903921945.1 uncultured Planctomycetaceae bacterium | reverse complement strand
GGCGGCGCGGGCGCGGACACGTTGAACGGGGAAGATGGCGCCGACACGCTCCGTGGCGGCGACGGTGTCGACCAGTTGGTGTTCAGCGGCGACTTGGATTCGGTGGACCGAGTGGAAGATTTGGTGGCGGCCGACTTCCTGCACCTGATCGGTTACGGCACGGCGGTCACTTATCCTAAGGTCGAATTCAACCCGACGACCCAGATGTTGGTGGTGCCGACCGCGACGCCGAAGCGGATCATGCTGCCGAGCATGAAGGTGAAGCCGGCGGCGACCCAGGTGAAGATCGCGGCGAGTTCCACGATGGGCATACGGCGGGGGTAAGCTTGGCCATCCGGTTGCGGCGACAGGTGGTGACTTGAACCGCCGCGCCCTGGACGGAAGGTATTCCATGAAGGCGACGCCATCCACGGTGGGCTGGCGTTACGCTCGTGGACCGTCCGGAATGTAGTCGAGAGAAAGGGTGGCGAGACGGCCATGCTCGTCGATCGTCGCGGTGCTATCGTGGAGATGTCGATCGATCCGTCCGCCGGCGATGATCGCTGATTCAATGTGGGTGCCGGCGGTTATTTCGTGAGGATCGAGTAGCCGCATTTGCTGTGAGGCGAGCCGTTGGCCATTCGGGAGGACGAGTGGGTAACGTTCCCACAGCACGCAGCGAGCGAGTCGCGCTTCGGAGCCGATCGTCCATCCGTCGCCGACGACCGCGTAGGGGCCGAGATGAGCCCCTGGGGCGATACGACAATCATGGCCAATGACGACCGGCGGGGTGATCTCGACGCGACTCATGTCGATGTCGACATTCCTTCCCAGGTATCCCCACGGTTGCGATTCGTAGGGTAGTTCGACAGCGATTCGACCATCGAGCACGTATTCGTTCACTCGAAGGTAGTCGCGCTTCTGGCCGACGTCGAACCACTCGCCATCGTATTGAACACCCCATAGGAGATTGTCACTGGCGAGGCGGATATAGGGGAGTTGTCCCAGCAACGCGGGGAACACGTGCTTGCCGAAATCGTAGAACGGCGCGGGTGTGCCGAGTTGAGCTGGCGTGCGCAGTTGGTCGAGTTCGCGGAGGAACCGTGCTTCGATGAAATAGACCGAGGCGTTATTCAAGTTACTGGGCGAGTTCGGATCTTTTTCATGGAAGCGGATGATGCGGCCGTCGCGGGAGAGCGGACCGGAACGGGGGGTTGACGAGGCGAGAACGGCGGTGCCGTAGTCTTTGATCCGTTCCTGGGGGACGGGAACTAGCGCCATCGTGAATGCCGCGCCTGAATGGCGATGAATGTCGAGCAGTTCGGC
The DNA here is from genome assembly GCA_903921945.1 of uncultured Planctomycetaceae bacterium. Taxonomy (GTDB): domain Bacteria; phylum Planctomycetota; class Planctomycetia; order Pirellulales; family Pirellulaceae; genus CAIXSC01. The sequence goes on along the minus strand of CAIXSC010000999.1, from coordinate 13,562 downwards.
GAGTAGCGGGGCATCGAGGTTGGTGACGATATCGCCACTGGGGACGATGAGTGTCGATCCGGAGAATGGCTCGACTGCGGGAGATGTCTCTCCATCGAGCAGGCGGGCGACGCGGCCGAAGGCTTGTTTGCAGACGCCGCCGAGCGTGCCGCTTGGGGTTTCCTCGTCCACGAAGCTGATTGGCGTGGAAACGAGTTCGCAATGCTGGAAGTGGTCGCGGATGGCGTCGCGGCCGACACAGAGGTTCATCGTGATGTCGCTCACGCCGGCCATCGCAAGCTTGCGGACCCAGGTTTCCGCCATGGAGACTTTTCCGCCAAGCGGAAACAGCGGTTTGGGAATGTAGCGGGCAGTGAGAGGTTCGAGGCGTCGGCCGAGTCCGGCGGCCAGGATCGCGCCGCGGGTTCGCGAGTCAGCAGGCGATGGACTGGGCGCGTTGGCGTGCCAAGTGGCCTGTCGAGGGGTGGAAGAAGAGGACGCCGGGGGAGTGGAGGCGGCGTGGGACATGGCGGGTCAAGCCACCTTGCCGGCGGCCGGTAAGGGTAAGGCGAGCGTTTCGCCATGTTGCACTTGGACAACGCGGGTCGCGAGCGAAAGGGTGCTCTCGCGATGCGTAATCATCACAAGTGTGCGGTTGCGTCCGAGGTCTGACAGCGCTTCATGCACTAGACGTTCGCTCTCGCGATCGATTTGGCTGGTCGCTTCATCGAGGATCAGGATTTCCGCGTCGCGAAGGATCGCGCGGGCCAGGGCGATTCGTTGCCGTTGGCCACCCGACAGTCGTTGGCCATTCGGGCCGACGACTGTGTCGTAGCCGTCCGGCAAGGCGGCGATGAACTCGTGGGCGCGGGCGCGTTTCGCTGCCTCGATCACCTCGTCCTCGGTGGCCTCCCAGCGGCCGTAGCGGATGTTGTGGGCGATCGATTCGTTGAAGAGCTCGGTTTGCTGTGTCACCAGTGCCAATCGCTGTCGCCACGAGCGGAGTCCGATTTCCCGCAGGGGAATACCATCGACGAGAATCGCGCCCTCGGTTGGATCGAAAAAGCGGCAAAGCAGGCTGATCAACGTGCTTTTCCCGCCGCCATTCGGACCGACGATCGCGAGATGCTCGCCAAAGGGAATCCGCAAGTCGACGCCTCGGAGGACGTCGTGCAGGCCATCGTAGCTGAAACGCACGCCGCGAAATTCAATGACGGAGTGGCGTTTGGGCAGTTCGCGTGGAATGGCCGGATCAACAATGCCGGATTGGGTGTCTAGCATCGGGTAGAGCACGCTACTGGCGGCCATACCGGAGTTCACGGCCGAGATCACACTGGAGAGTTTGCGGAGCGGATCCGCGGCTCCGATCAGCATTCCGAAGAACACCATGGTCGTGGAAATGGTGAGCGGCTCGTCGCTCATTCTCACCCCCAGGATGGTAGTTTCGCGGTTGATGACCAAGTAGGCGGAGGCGGCCAAGGCGATGCAGAGCATTCCGACGCCAAGCACTTCAGTCAGCGGGTTGGTGAGTGTTTGAAAGAAGTGGGCTTTGAGGCTCGCACGCCGCATGTCGCGAGTCGATTGACGAAACCGCTCCCGCTCGAATTCCTCCATCGTATATGCCTGAACCGTGCCAATCGCTTGGAAGACCTCCAGCATCACTTGATGGAAGTTCAAGGAGCGGTTCAGTGTGCGTTTGGCCAACCCGCGGATGCGGCGATTCAAGCCGAGCATGATAAACGCGATGAGCGGCGCGAAGAGCAGTGAAACAAGCGTCAGGCGCCAGGAGATGTAGAAGGCGCCGGCGAGGCACGCGAGAATCCGGCATGGCTCGCTGAACGCGCCATGGTAAAAGGCGGTGATCCCGGATGAGAGCATTTCCGTCGTATGGGTGATGTTCGCCGAAAAACCGCTCGTCCCGTGCAAGTTGAATCGAGGCCGGTCGAGCGTCAAGGCGCGGTCGAAGATCCGCAAACGGATATCGCGGGCGATGCTTTGAGACACATACGCCACCATCATCTGGCTGCTGACCGCCAGGAATTGCTTCACCGCGGTGGAGCAGGCGATGACAACAACAATCATGACGACCGTTCGAAAGGGGGAAGCGGGCAGATAGCGTTCGAGCCACGGACCGAGTCGTGTCGCCGACGCGTAGGCGTGTTCGGCACGCCATAGCCGGGCTCGCAAGACTTCGATGTCGAGGGCCAACCGCTTCGCATCAACACCCTGGACGATACTCGCCTCGCTAGCTGGCTTGCTATTGGATGCGATCGCGTTAGTCGGCGCGGCGGCCGGCGCGTTAGTCGGCGCGGCGGTCGGCGCGGCGGTTGCTTGCGAATCGGTAAGGGAATCGAGTTGGGCGCGCAGGGAGCTTATCTCGGTTTCCGCCGCCAGTTGCCGCTGGCGATTCCATTCCGGAATCGATTGCCCATGCAGCGTCGTTTCGATGATCGGGAAGAGGGCGGCGATGTTCGTGCCCCAGAGCGACGCGGCGGCAAGCGAGAACAGGAAGGCTGTCAGCAATGTGGGCCAATAACGCCAAGCCTCGCGTAGGGCTCGAAGAAAATGATCCATGAAACGGGCCCAGCCTCCCTGCTCAGCGCGATTCCTCAAGCTTGTCCCCGAACCACCTTTCGGGAGCGGCGGGAGTTTACCCGGTCAAGCCGCGCCCGTACAAGCGAGAAAAGAGGGCTGCGAACACCCCTGTGGGCTTGATCTAATAGCCAAAACAGTGGTTTTTGTGGTAATTTAGGGTGTTTTTACGGTTTGTAGCGATCGAGTCAAGAAAACACATCGTCATTCTTAGGTTGTGGATGGCGTTCAGATTCGACCCACGACCCCGCGTCGATTAGACTCGGGGATCTAGTTGGTGGGTGAAGTTCCCATCGGTAGTAACGTTGTTGCAGTAAAAGCGAGTTTTTCCATGGCAGATGATGTGACGGAAGTTTCCGAGGGCAAGCAGGCGGCGCCGGCGACTCAGCAGGTGCAGATCGAGATTAGCGACGCGAATGTTTCGGCGTGCTACGCGAATTTTTGCCGCGTGACCGGTTCGCCGGAGGAACTGATCGTTGATTTCGGTTTGAATCCGCAACCGATGGGGATTCCGAAGGATCCGATTCAGGTAAAGCAACGGATCATCGTCAATTACTTCACGGCGAAGCGTTTGTTGGCGGCGTTGTCGATGTCGGTGCAGCGGCACGAAGCGGTTTTTGGCGTGCTGGAAACCGACGTGCAAAAGCGCGTGAAGATGCCGACTCGGTAGTTGATGCGAGTTTGCGTTAGGAACCGAGCGACGCAAGCCTGCTGGCTGCGTCGCTCTGCTTTCTGTCCAGTCGCGACCTCGGTCCGCAGGGAGCGTCCGAGTCCGGCCGATCAAGGTTGGCGGGAGCTTACGCGGTCGGATCGCCGCAGCGGCTGGTTTCTTCGCACTGGGTGACTTCGAAGCCGAGTTCCTCGATCATCTTGTAGTCGGCCGCAGGGGCTTGGCCGCGGGTCGTCAGGTAGTCGCCGACGAAGAGGGAGTTGGCGGCGTAGAGTCCCAAACTCTGCAAATTGCCGAGGTGGATTTCGCGTCCGCCGGCGATCCGGATTTCGCTGGCGGGGTTCGCGAAGCGGTAGAGTGCCAAGGCTTTGAGGCAGTAACGCGGCGTGAGGTTTCGCGAGCCTGCGAGCGGCGTGCCGTCGATCGGATTCAGGAAATTCAGCGGAATTGACTCGACGCGAAGATCGCGCAGTGCGAACGCCATGCGAACGACGTCGATGTCCGATTCTCCCATTCCGATGATGCCGCCCGAACAGATTTTAAGGCCAGCATCGCGGACCGCGCGCAGGGTGTCGAGCCGGTCTTGGTAGGAATGGGTCGTGCAGATCTCGCCGTAATACGTCTCGCTGGTGTTGAGATTGTGATTGACGGTGTCGACGCCGCAGGCTTTGAGTCGGGTGGCTTGTTCGGGAGTGAGCAATCCGAGGCAGGCGCAGACGTCAAGCTGGTATTGGGATTTGATGAGCGGCACCAGTTGCTCAACGGCCTGCATTTCCCGTTCGTTGGGGCCGCGAGCCGAGATCACCATGCAATACGTCCGGGCTTGTTGCTCGGCGGCGATCCGGGCACCCTCGAGGATTTTGTCACGACTGAGAAAATTGTAGCGGGGGATTTCGGCGGTCGAGATTTTCGACTGCGAGCAATACGAGCAGTCTTCGGGGCAGAGACCGCTTTTGGCATTCATGAGGAAGTACAGTTGGACGGTTTTGCCCCAGTAGCGGCGCCGGATGCGAAAGGCGGCGGACATCAGGTCGAGCAACTGGTCGTCGGGGCAGCGGAGCGCCGCTAATCCCTCTTCTTCCGTCAATGCGTGGCCGTTCAAGACACGGTCGGCCAATTCATGCCAAGGGGAGGCGGAATTCATGCGGGCTTTCCAGCGGATCGGCGGGATGGGGACCAGGTCGAGACGGCTTGCCGGCCGGGGCGAGCGGGGCGATGATGCGGGTCGCTACCACCCGCCGACCGTCGGTGGATGATACCAATTCCTCCTCGCTTGCGTCGATGGCTCGTATGATCACGCCTCATCTCGTCCGTGTTGGCGTCTTAGGGCAAGTGGGCCGGTTCATGCCCGTAGCGCTTGGGGATTTTCCACGGGGGACACGAGTGGTATGTCGCACGGTCCGTGGTCTGGAACTCGGCGAGGTGCTCGCGATCGAGCGGACGGCGGTGGGTGTTGGCATACGGGCGACGGACGGCGAGTTGTTGCGACGGATGACGGTCGCGGATGAGCTGCTCGCGGCGCGGCTTGAACGACGCAAAGACGAGGCGTTTACGGCGTGCCAGACTTTGCTGATGGAGCGGCGGATCGCGGCGACGCTGGTGGACGTCGAGCATTTATTTGACGGCCAGTCGGTGTACTTCTACTTCCTGGGGACGCCTCCACCCGATTGCGAACCGGTCACGGACGAATTGGCCCGCGCGTATGGCGCGGCGGCTCGATTCGAGCAATTCGCCGACTCGCTGGAACTGGGGTGTGGCCCGGATTGCGGCACGGAGGACGGGGCTGGCTGCGGAAGCTCGGGAGGCTGTTCGACATGCGCGCTGGTGTCGGCGTGCGCGAAGCATTAGAGGTAACGGTGCGCGCTAAGTTTTAGAGGACGGCGGTGCGGTCAGTGCGGTCAGTGCGGTCAGTGCGGTCAGTGCGGGTGGTGGGAAGGCCACAGCCGGCGAGCATGTCGCGGCGGGCGAGTCATTCTTGGAATTCGCGGGCGTGGGAGCGGCGTGATGGGCGTTTTTTTCGGGACGATTCGCGAAGCGCGGCGTGCGGTTCGGAGCGGTCAGGTTTCGGTGCGCGAACTTGTCGATGCATGTGGCGAGCGAATCGCGCGGGAGGAGTCGCGGGTGCGGGCCTGGGTGCGATTCGACCTGGAGGCAGCGCGTCGCGAAGCCGACCGGCTGGACGACGAATTACGCCGGGGAATCGATCGCGGGCCGCTGCACGGCATTCCGGTCGGCATCAAGGATCTTGTGGACATCGCGGGATGGGCCACGGAGGCCGGTTCGCCGTTGAGGCGGGGCCGGATGGCGTCTGCGGATGCCCCGCTTGTCGCTCGTTTGCGGGCGGGAGGCGCGATTCTGCTGGGCAAGACCGTGACCACGGAGTTCGCCTGTTTCGACCCCGCGCCCACGCGCAATCCGCTGAACGTGAACCGCACGCCGGGCGGATCGAGCAGCGGCAGCGCGGCGGCCGTCTCGACGGGAATGTGCCTCGCCGCGTTGGGCACACAAACCGGCGGTTCGATCCTGCGGCCGGCGAGCTTTTGTGGAGTCGCCGGCTTCAAGCCGACGCATGGCCGCGTTTCGTTGGCGGGGGTGGTGCCGATCAGCGCGCATCTGGATCATGCGGGGCCGATAGCGCGATGTGTGGCCGACCTGGAGGCGATGTTCGGGGTGTTGGACGAGCGGCGCAGCGACGCTGATGGTCCGGATGCCGGTCGATGGATGGAAGAGACTTCCGCAAGCGGGCCGGACAGCGAGTTTCCCAAGGCGCTTCGGTGGTTGGCGTTTCGCGACTATTCCCGCGAAGAGGCCGCGGCGGACGTGGATGCGGCGTTCGTGGAGGCGCTGCGGCGCCTGCGGAGTTTGGGAGTGGCGGTCGAGGAGACCTCTTTGCCACCGGAGTTCGCCACGGTCCATCGCCACCATCGCGTGGTGATGGCGCATGATGCGGGGCAAGTGCATCGGCGCGATTTCGCCGCGCGGCCGGAAGCGTTTGGGCCGCATGTGGCGTCATTGATTCGCGAAGGTCTGGAGATCGCGGCCGTCGAGTCTGAACGCGGCCAGTACGCATCCGCGCTGGAGCATCAGCGGGAGTTCCGCGCGGTTATGCGGCGAATGTTCGGGGGCGATACGATCGCATTGATGCCGTCGACGGTCTCGGTCGCTCCGGGAGTCGAGACGACGGGCGACCCAAAGTTCAATTCGCCGTGGAGTTTCGCGGGAATACCGGCGGTGAGCATTCCCTGCGGCACGGGGGAGGAAGGGCTGCCCTGCGGCTTGCAGTTGCTGGGCGGTCCCGACCGTGACTACGCGGTGCTGCGAGCTGCCGCTTGGTGTGAGCGGCAGCTCGAGTTGATGATGTAGCCGCCGAGGTTAGCGCGCGGTGAATTCAACGCTCACCTGGCCATCGTTTGCCGGCTTCGATTCCAAGCCGCTGAGCACGCGTTGCCGGTCGGTGCCCGGTTCGCCGACGACGACTCGGTAACGGCCGGTCTTTGGCGTGCGCGGCTGGTAGGAGTCGCCAGCGATTCTCAGGGTGTGGACCGTTTCGTTATTCGCCTCGTCGATGACTTGGACGACGGGGTTGGACAGTCCACTGACCTTGATGGTCGGCAGTGCGGGAGCGCCTTCGCGGGCGTGGTTGTCTGTCTGTGCGACCGTGACGGGCCAGCCCGGATATTGGCGAGCGTTAGGGGTGGATGGGTCGACGTGGCGCGGCCAGCACTCGAAGGTGATCTCGCGCGACTTTCGTTGGAAGCGGACGATGCCGTAGCCGGGGGCGCGGTCGTGGAGCGCGGCCGGCTCATGGCCGGACGCGATCGGATTGGAAACGGCGTGGACTGTGACCCGGTTTCCGAAACCGTCGCGATAACGGCCGGTGTAACGGGGCGCGTCCGGCTGGCGCTGTTGACCCGGTTCGGGAGGAAACCAACGGCGCGGGAAAGTGTTGCCGATAGCGGGGACGCAGAAGGCGAACCCGGCGTCGTCGTGTTCGTCGATACCGTAGCGGGTGAGGCTGGCCAGATGCTGATCGCCCGCGATGTGGACCGCGAAACCGCGGCGGATTTCCCGGAGAGCCGTTGATCGGCCGGTTTGCGGCCATCCGTTCGAGTCGGCGTCGGCGACGATCCGGTCGTCCGCCGGGTACTCGTCCGGTTTCAGGATCCGCAGCCGAGGCACGGCCGCATCGCTGGCCGCGTCGCGGGGCAAGGTGGCGACGTTGGCGAAAATTGTTTGCGAGAGGACCGCCTTCATCCAGACACCGCGGGACCAGTCGCCGGACCAGTCGCGGAGGAAGGCCGTTTGCCGGGGGCCCAGCAATTCGGCGCCGGCGACGTCGGCTTGTCGGGAGGGATCGAACGCCGGATTGCGGAACCAGCCGTTGACGCATTGTCCTTCGGGAACCATCACGCTCGGCGAAGATTTGAATTTGCGGTCTTCGAGCAACGCGAAGCTGACCCCCGCGTAATCGAGGCGGGTGAAGTAGACGCCGATGCCTTGATCCACGGGGCGCGGATCGACGGGATCGGGCAGATGGCTGGTCTGGGTGCGTTGGACCATGTTCACGAAAGCGGGCGGCATGACGTATCCGCCATCGTCGGCGGTCTTCGCGGCGCGGCCGCCAGCTCCCCAGAGATTGCCATGGTAGACATCATGGTCGTCCGTCAGACAGACGCAGGGAGTGTCGCGGGTGAGCGGTCCGAAGGCCCAGCACCATCGGAACCATTTATCGAGGTAGTCGAGTTGGGCTTTGTCGGCCGGTTGCCGTTGGACTCCCGTGATATCGCCTTCGTAGATTTGGTCGCCGGCGAAGAACAGCAGGTCGGGATTGTGGTGACGGACTGACTTGACGATATCGTTGTGCGGAAACCAGATGCCTTGATGGTTCCAGCGGAGTCCGCCTGTGTAGTTTTTCGTGCAGGAGAACGCGGCCAGCACCACGTCGCGATCGGTTGGGGTTTTGCGGATGCGGCCTTCATAGATGGCGGGTGTCGAACCGCCGCCAAGCGGCTCGTACACGATACGGAATTGCCGTTCGCGGCTTTCATCCCACTTTTCGACTCGGAACAACATCGTGAAACTTGGCTCGGCGAGTTCCCCGCGGGCCGCCAGTTGCCACGGCTGGGTATCGTTGTCGCGAACTTCGAGTCGGGCGAAGCGGGAGTCTTTAGCGCCGAGCGGCGGGAATTGAGCGTTCAATTTGAGGATGCCGCCGCTGACGGTGTAGAGCACGCCGAGCACGGGTCCGTGGGCTCGTTCCGCATGAAGCTCGACCTTCCGCCCGGAGAGCTTCCAATCCCGGAACCAATAGCCTGTGGTCGCGCCGGGCGGTCCAAGGTGGGAGACGAGCGCGGCCGATCCATCCAAATCCCGTGGCGGCACGTTGCGCAGTTCAGCGCTGCTGATCACTTTTCCCGAGCCGTGGAGCAGGGCGGTGGCTGTGACGGTGTAGCCGTCGCCCGCCGGTTTGGCTTCGACCCGCAGTTCGATATCGTCAAGTTCCTGGTCGCCGACCAGTCCGCCGCCAGAGCGGGTGGCTGGTGCGAGCAGCGTGAGGTCGGTTGGGCGGAGCGGACCGACCGCTTGCACACCCGTGTTGTCAGCGTTCCGGCCGTTGTTGTCCCGGAAGATCACCTTGCCGGTGCCGTCCACGGCGACAAGCAGGCCGCCATCCTCGGCCGAACGATGGTGGGCCAACGCCGCGATCCGGTAATCGACTCGGTTGCCGCCGGCCCCGATCAGAAATCCGGTCCAGGTCTCTGTCGAGCGTTTGGCGCCGCGTTGCACGGATCCCGTGCGCACGCTCATGACCAGTTCGCCGGGGTTTTCGCCGAGCGACGCGTCGAGCAATTGGAGGGTGCGCATCGGGCGTTGCGGCGCGGCCTCGACGCATTCCACGCGGCCATCCATGAGCCGCCAATCCTGGAGACGATTGGCCCAAAACGAGGGTCCAACCCACACGCGGTCGCCGTCGGCCGGCCAGCGCGCCTCGTAATCGGCGGCTTGAAGCCGTCCCGCAGGGAGCGGCGATCGCGGGGGGGGCACGAGCACGGCGAAGGCGGCCGCGAGTCCCAGGAACAGAGGCCAGCGGAGGGCGCAAGACTGTCGGAGGCCGGATCGAGCGGCCCGAGAGCCGCGTGCAGGCGACATTGGCAAGGTCATGGTGGCTGTTTTCCTCGGAATGGATTGGGCCGCCGGGCCAGCTTCCTGCTGGTCGCTACGGGACCGTCGGCGTGAATGAAGGAGTGACCGTTCCGCCGCGTTAGACGAGATTTTCGTCATCGAGCGACTGCAGAAGTTTCCAAATGCACAGCTTGTTGAGGCTGGTTTTGCGAGCGTGGGCCTCGGTGCGAAGCGATTCGTGCAAGGACTTGGGGATGCGGACCGTGATCATTCGAGTGGCCACGCGATCCGCCGCGTCCCCGGCTTGTTCGCGGAGCTGGCTGATGAACTGTCGGATGGCGCGGAATTCGAGCGTCTGTTCGAAGCGTTCCATCTCTTCGGTGGATGAAAAGTATTCGCGGGCGATGCCGGCCGGACCGAAGACCTCGCGAAAGACGGTGATCCAATCCGATTTGCCGGCCACCAACGCCTCGGCGCGTTCGTATACCTGTCGGGCGCGTGTCGCGAACGGCAAGCCTTCCGCGCCCGAATCCGCCGCCGCTGGCTCGCTCCGCTTGTCGCCGTGCTTTCGCTCCGTGTCCCGCATCGCCCGTCTCCTTGAGTACGTCGGCAAGCCGCCCATCGGCCCACGAACGCCGCAATCCTGGCTGTGATGTCAAGTCCAGCGCCGACGTGCTTGCAGTGCAAGCACTTGCAGCGTCTGGCATCGAGTGCCAATTGTGTGAGCAGCCATGCTTAAAAGGCGGGCAAATCGGATTTGCTCGAATCTTAGGCAGTCGGTTTTGTCGCATTTCCCAACTGTCCACGTCCTGTTGGAGGTGGCTGGCCAGAATTTTGGCCGGAAAAATCGACAAAATCGTCAAGAAGCGAGGCGATCGGGGGCGCGGGGGCGAGAGCGGAGTAGTGAGCGATCGGGGCGGGAGATGGGGGGCAGTGGGATGTCGTCGAGCGGAGACGATCTGGAGGCGGGCTTTCTGGAAGCGGGCTATCTGGAGGCGGCCAGGTGGGGCTAGCACGGCTACCGCTTGCCAACAGGAAAACGTCTACAACCAGTTCCGCTAAGATATCCGCTCGACGATGGCCGTTTTACGTGTGGAACGGATGGAAGCACCCACGAGGACCGAACGATGCGACGGCGAGATTTGCTCGGGGCGGCGATAGGGGGGGCTCTGGCCGGCGCGGCCGCAGGGAGTAACCGATCTGTCGCGGTTGCGGCGGCTGACGAGACGAGGCGGGCCCTGTGGCGTCCGGAAAGGCTCGACGAGGCGGCGGCCGTTTTGATGCGAGCTTCGACGAGTGGCATGGTGGCGGCGTCTGCTCTGCACGTCGAGTTAGCCGGCGAATCGTACACCCGGGTGTTCGGCGCCGCGCGGGATGCGGACGCCATGTTTCTGCTGGGGTCGATTTCGAAGCCGATCGCGATGACGGCGTTCATGCGGTTGTACGACCAGGGAGCGTTTGGACTCGACGATTCGGTGAAGAAGTTTCTGCCGCGTTTTGCGGGCGGTCGGCGCGACGCGGTGACGATCCGCCACCTGCTCAGCCACGTTTCGGGTTTACCGGACCAGTTGCCGGACAACGACGCGCTGCGTCGATCGCATGCGCCTCTAGATGCTTTTGTCGACAGGGCGGAGCGGATCGAACCGGCGTTTGTGCCGGGTTCCCGGTATGCGTACTCCAGCATGGGGATTTTGTTGGCGGCGCGGATCGCGGAGCGGATCAGCGGAGTGGAGATTCGGCGGTTGGTGCAGGAAACCGTGTTGGATCCGCTGGCGATGAAGCACGCGGCGCAGGGGGTGGGGCGGTTCGCTTTGGAATCGTTGGTGTCGAGCCAAACGGAGCGGGCCGCGCCGGAATCGGGAGGCGGCGACCCGTCGGCGAAAGACTGGGACTGGAATAGTCCGTATTGGAGGAGGCTCGGCGCGCCCTGGGGCGGCACGCACGCGTCGGCGCCGGACGTCGCACGGGTATTATCGGCGATGATGGCGCCGCCCGCCGGTTTCTTGAAGCCGGAGACGGCACGGCTCATGACTCGCAATCACAACGCGGACGGTCTCACGCCAAGAGGGCTCGGATGGGCTGTGCATCCAGGGGTCGGCGCTGCCGGATGTTCGCCCCGCACTTTCGGTCATACGGGTTCAACCGGAACGCTTGGCTGGGCGGATCCGGCCAGCGGGGCCATCTGTGTGGTGTTGACGTCCTTGCCGGCCCGAGCGGCGGCACCTCATCCACGCGACGAAGTGGCCATGCGAGTGGCTATGGCGTTGTACGGGTAAACGAAAAAGCCGCCGGCGGAACGCTCGGCGGCTTCGTGGATTAGGGCAACTTGCTGAGTTCACGCGTTCGCGGCGACGGTCGCTGGGACAGTCGCGGGTAACGATCGCGAGAAAACGGTCCATGGGCGTTTGCCCTGGTGGGCGAGATCAGTTCCACCAGAACGCCGAGTTGGAACGGCTGGCCAGCGAGCGGTCGCGGATGGTCTTGATCGCGTTGTCAACCTGCACGCGATTGGCAATGCCGAACGAATCGATCTGGACGCCTCCGGAAGCGGTCACGACGTATTCACGGTCCCGCTTGATGAAGCTGCACTGGGTGGCGACCGCTTTGGGAACGGGCCACTTCATAGCGGCGAGTGGGAAATCGGCATCGGCGATCCGCGGCAGGCTGCAGCCGGCCTTTTCCATCAGTCCTTCCTTTTGAATGAGCGCGGCGACCACACACATGTCCATGACATTTCGCAAGTCGCCGAACACGGCGTTCTTCGCCGACAACTGCTCATACCGTTCGGTCATCATATCGGCCCACTTGCGGGCCACGGGGTTTTCCTTCCCGGTTTGCGAAAAAGTGCCATCCTGGTTGATGACTTCGTCTTCCGTCATCGCCTTGACGCCGGGGCCGCGGAGTTCCCATACGAGTCCGTCTTCGCTCCGCAGCAGCGGTTCGTAATTGCAGGCGAGCCACCAGCGCGGCATCATGTTGGTGATACGAACGTTTTGCGCTTTGACGAGATCCAGGAAGCCAACCAGTCCTTTGACGGGCGACGGGTCGAGATTCATGGCGATCCGCTTCATGTGGTAGTCGGCGGCGACGAGAACGCGGGCGAAATGGCTATCGCCTGGGACGCCGGTGAGAGTGATGGTTTGGGCGCCGAGTGCTTGTTGCATGCCCGCGAGCGTGTTGGGCCCCATTTGGCGCTGTGTGGACAGGAATTTGCGCAGGTTTTGATGGCCTTCGGGCGTCGGATCGATGGAGCAACTGATTCCACCCTGCCGCGCGGCGTTGACGGTGCGGAAAGCCATGGCGAGGTCTTCCAGTTGCAGCACAGGTTGGCCGGTTGTGACGCCGATGACGTTGCCGCCATCGTCCACTTTCCAGCCTTCCGCCGGGCCCACCAGCAAGATGTCGTTGTCCTCCGGGGACAACACGAGGTACTGGATTCGCTGCAGGCCAGCAAGGTACTTGACTTCGTCGGGAAGCTGATTGAAATTTTCGGGCTTGGCGCCGGCGATGGCCGCTTCGAGACCGCGGAGAGAGACCTTGCGCAGCTCGACCGGCGCATGGAGTTGGGCGCCTGCCGGCTTGACGTCCCGTAGCATGATGCGGCGGAAAGACTGTTTGGCGTCGACGGTGACGCTCCGCAACACGCCTTCCGCGTCGATCGACACGCCACCCACCGCGCCGCCGCGAAAGTTGCCGTGGCCTGCCAGAGCGGTATAGAGAGGGCCAGCCGCCGCGATGATGGCGACGACCGCAAGAACCATTCCGTGAGAGACACGAATGACTCGCGATGACCCCTGGGAGCCGGGCCGCTGAGGGCGTCGGTCACGCCGTTGGGGGAGGTTGCGACAATGATCGCGGCGATTCATTAGGGAACTCCTAGTGAAGGACGGTCGGGGATTCCCGGGAAGCAGCGATCGCTGATGTCGGCGGAACCCCCGGTTAAGCTATCGGATCGTGGGACCACGCGCGGTCCGGCAGGCACTTAACGTCACGCGTGCTAACTTCTAAGATAGCCCCAACACAACAAGGGTGCAAGAAAATCGGCTCTCCCGGATCGAATCTCGCGGGTTGTGGGGCCGAATCGCTAGATCGCCCGGCGGGGTTTGAAGCGTCCCCTCGGACCTTGCGGGAATTCGCGGAGCCATCATGCAAGCGTACCTGGTCATCCGCGAGGGAACAAAGTGGACGGACGTCTTTC
>CAIXSC010000998.1 GCA_903921945.1 uncultured Planctomycetaceae bacterium | reverse complement strand
ACATTGCCGTGCATGTCGTGCAAACCCCAGGCGTTCGGACGCAGCTTTCCCACCGGATGCGGTTTGCCACCCGCGTTCTTGTCGTACCACGCATAGTTCTCAAGCTGAGACTCGTCGTCGCCAAAACAAAATCGACTGGTGCTGCCAGCCCGCGCCGCGTACTCCCACTGCGCCTCCGTCGGCAATGAAAACTGCCAGTCGGCGGGAAGAATGCCTGCTCGCCGCGCCTCCGAGTTCAACGCTTGCATGAAGCCCGCGACATCCTCGTGAGACACCTGATTAGCGGGGTAATCCTCGCCCAGACCATATGCATCCGTCCATTCTGGACGGTACGAAGAGATCGCTGACCATAGACGCTGAGTGCATTCCGTCTCCATCAGCCAATAACCGCGACTCAACGTCACGCTCACCGCATCCTCGTCGCTGTAGCGTCCCGACGCCGGACTGCCCATCTGGAAGCGACCCGCTGGACACCAGCGAAAGCGGATCGCCACCCCTTTGACCGTCAACTCCAGCAACTCGCCCGCCTTCGCACCCTGCCGAATCCCATTTCGATTCGCCGACGATGACAGCATCAGGTCGATTCGCGTGCCCGTGAGCAGCAAACGCGGCGTTTGAGCTTGCTCGTCGTCACGCAGTTTCGTCTTCGTCAGCTGTTCCACCGCCGGGCCGATCTCTTCCGCGATCGAACCCATCGTTGTCTTACCCTGTGCGGCATGGCTACGAAGCACCTCCAACGCCACCTTCGTGAACGCGCCATGGCCCCAATCGGAATGCTCGAACGCCTTCTGGCCTGCCGAGCAGGCGAACAGCACCGCCGTGTTCTGCGGCAACTGATTCGTTTCCAGACTGCTCCCGAAACTGCGCCCTCGAGCCACGTTCGGATCGTTACGGCAGCAGTCCGCAAGCAACACGCGATGAGCGGCCTTCGACTCCCGCAGCGCGATCAGAAACTCGTCCATCGCCACCAACTTCGCCGCCACCGGTTCGAACTTCGGCTTGCCTTTATCGTCGAACAACGGGTTCCCTTGCATGTCTCGCACCGCCTGCACCGGCGTGTCCCAGGGGCAAAAGTACGATTTCCGCGTCCGAGAGAACTCGATCCCGTGGCCAAACAAACCGACCAAGACCACCCCTTGGTCGCCGCCGCGATTACCAAGCAATTTCAGCTTTTCGAGAATCTTTTCACGCTTGGCGTCCCTGCCCTCCAATAGATCGACTTCGTATCCCGAATCCTCGAGCAACGTTCGAAACTCCTTAGCGTCCTTTATCGGATAGCGCAACTTGGTCGTGTTCATCTCGGGGTGATCGTAGTCCGAGACGGCCACCAACAGCGCGTATTTCTCGGCCGCCACCGCTGAGCCGGCCGTGAAAGCCAACAGCGCCGTGACCATCCCCGTCAGCCAGATCGCCAGTACCGTCGCCATGACCGGATTCACACCCGGACGATTGTGGACTCTCATGGTGTTCCTCGAAATCTTTTCAACGGTGTTGAGGGGCTTTTGGGCGACCGTGCGATTGGGCGACCGTGCGACCACCAATGTGTGGGTCCGTGGGCGGTAAGTCAACCAATTGGCAGGTTGAGGGTTCGAAGGTGCGAGCGGATTGACGGCGACGGGTGGCTGGGTAGCGTTGTTCGCCGTGCCCCGAAGGGGCCGCAACAGGCTAGCCCAGGGCAGAGCGAGGCGGCGCAGCTGCCGAGCGCCGCCCTGGGTCATCGGCCACCCCCGAGGTCCATCGCCCTGAAAGGGCAGGACAGCCAAGCGCCAGCGCCCCAATCCGGCATCAAGGTTCGAAAAACAAATCGTGGATGGCGTCTTTCGTCACGCCCTTTGTTTTCATTTCGGTTAATCCGCCCTTTCAGTGCTGGCGGGAATTAGATTTAGCCTGGTTTTTAGTGGCCTTGCGATCCCAGGGCGGCGCGTCACGGCTGCGCCGTGACGCTCTGCCCTGGGCTACTTGGTGACCGCGCCTTCGGGGCGATAAGGCCCTAAGATTTATGGTTTGCGCGTGTACCGAATCGCAATGATCGAGAGCGGCTCGGTGCCAACCTGCAGTTCTTTAAGCTTGTAATCGACCTGCATGCCTTTACCTTGGCCGGTTTCGCCGAAGTTGCGGCCGCGCATCTTCTCCCCATTGGCCGCGCCGTCGAAAAACTGCACCGTGATCATCCCGATAAGGCTGCGGGCCTGCTTGGCGCTCGCCGCACCCTTGCCTAATTCATTCACCACAAATTGAAACACATTGTCCTTGGTTTCGGCCCTTTTCTGTACCGTATGCAACCAGCCCGGAACGACATGTTCGCCCGGCTTCCCGCCTACGGCGCGGGGGACGAAATACCCGGGATACTTGACGGGGCCTTGATCGTCGCGGTCGATATGGAAGGTGTTCGCCGTGTCCAGTCCATCGATTTCCAGTTTCGCCACGGCGTCATACTTGGGGTCGAAATTCAGAAGCACCACTTCATACGTATCGCCAACCTCGATGCTGGCGAAAGCGCGCCCCCTTTCGTCGGTTGGTGGCACGACCCGCGGCGCGCCTTGGCCGCCGACGCTCTTGCGGAGCTCGACCGCGTAGTGGGGCTGTCCCGGGGCGATCACCGCGGTCGGCCGCTCCGGATGCGTGGCGAACTCCGGTTTGGCCGCGGCCTTTTTCACCGCCTCGTTGCGTTGTTCAAAGTTTTGGACATCGGGGGGCGCGAGTGTGGCGCCGAGGATCCGCGCGATGTCGTTCGTGTTGTTGATTTCACGGACAAGCGAGTTGATGTCCTTCACGTTCTCAGCCAACTCTCGTCCATTCGAATCCTTGATCTTCAGCCGGATCTGGATCACTTTCCGACCTTTATTGTCGCCTTGAGTCACCTGTAGGTAATCATAACTGGCGGACAACGTCAGTTCGGCGCGGTCGTCAAGCTGGTCGTCGAGCAACTTGCGGAGTTCCTGTTCCAAACGCAGTTCGAAGTTGCTGTCAGGAAGAGCCTCATTCACAACCTTGCCAAACTTCAGCTTCTGATTCTTGAGCAACGGATCTTTCGTCATGATTCCCTTGAGTTGGTCGGTGATCGCCGCAAGCTGTGCCGCCAACGTCATATTGGGCGGGGCCGCGTCGACGGCCGGGACGGTCCCGATCCCGCCCCACATCGCGGCGGCCAATAGGATGCATGCCAAGTTGCGGTAAACCATCATGGGGACACTCCTCAAGCGATTGTCGAAAGATCGAGGATCGGAAAATCTTCATTGTCGCGGCGTGTAGCCGAGCTCTCGAGCCACTTCTTGCATCAAGCTGAACGCGGCGCGGCTCTCCCAGACATCGCGTTTGATCCGGCCATTGTCGCGCCGCAACACTCCCAAGCCGGTGCCTGTCAGGCGCGCATTTCTCGCAAGCTGCACCTTAAAACCGGCAATGTCGGTTTCGTACAGTTCGGCGGCCACGGTGGTCAGATCGAGCGGTTCGAGGAGAAACCGCCGCGAGGTCTCGCCGACTGGTTCCGGCAAGTCATCGAGATCCGCGCGGGCATCGTCTCCCACGAGCAGCAACTTCGCGACGCAGTCCCGGTAGGCCGCCATGAACGACTGGCGATCGGCGGCGATCAGCCCCTTCATCTCGGCCGGCTCGGGGTGAAGCTGTTCGATCCGGTCCCGGTTGTCGCCCGAGCCGACAGCGAACTTGCGGATTTCGTCGTCGGGCGGCTCGACCATCCCCTGCCGATGGCAGGCGATACACGACAGGCCGTTGACGATCAGTTGATTGCCCGACGTTTTCAAGCTGTCGCCGACGATCTCGATCGGACCGGCGTCCAGGCGATCGCCACGGGCGTTGATCAACAGATAGCCTTGCAGGCCATTGGGGAGCGTATAGATGATTTCGCCGCCGTCATGCGGGAAGGCGGCCGCATTGACCCGATTATCCGGAGGCGGTGGTCCCAGCGGGACTTCGGACAGAATCGACTT
>CAIXSC010000997.1 GCA_903921945.1 uncultured Planctomycetaceae bacterium | reverse complement strand
CAGAGTTCGCACGTGTTCGCGAGTGCTCCAGAAGTCGGCGATCCCCAGTCCAGCGAGGGTCAGGGTCAGCAGCAGGATCGCGGTCCAGAACAGCACGAAGGACAGCGGCGTATGGAGTTGCGAACCCGCGACGAGCGCCGCGCCGACCGTGCCAATGAGCCAGCAGGAGAGCCGACGGCGGCGCTGACGACGGTCGGAATGCGAGGCGCCGGATTCCGGTAATGACGACGCCTCCCAGCGGCGTTGGTGCCATAGCAGGATGGCAGCCACGCCGATCAACATGGTTCCGAAGACAATCTGTTGCCACATCGGTTCGCACCTCGCCGCGTTTCCGGCACCGTTCTACCATGGTCGCGAACGGCTTCCCAGGCAATAATGGGGCCTAGTCGCTTCCTACGTTTTATCCATGGAAAGCCCGGAGATGGCCGCCGAACCCCATTCGGATTCCCTTCCCCCGCCGACGCTGGTGCGCATTGAGCCGTTGGGTGCGGCATCGACCGTGGTCACGTTGGATCCACCCGCTCAGCGGAGGCTCCCCGAGTGGCTGCGGCGCGAACTTCCCAAAGGAAACGCCAACCATT
This sequence comes from uncultured Planctomycetaceae bacterium, assembly GCA_903921945.1. Classification (GTDB taxonomy): domain Bacteria; phylum Planctomycetota; class Planctomycetia; order Pirellulales; family Pirellulaceae; genus CAIXSC01. Next base: position 6,568 of record CAIXSC010000997.1, on the reverse strand, counting down.
TCACGGCTCGCTTGGTGGAAGAACTGCGGCTCGAGACGGTATGCGAGGAAGCGAAGTGCCCCAACCGGATGGAATGCTGGTCGCAAAGAACCGCGACATTCATGGTGCTGGGTAAGGTATGCACCCGTCCCTGCGGCTTCTGTTCTGTCGATCGTGGCCGGCCGGCGTTGCCTGAGGCGGATGAACCCGAGCGGCTCGCCGAGGCGGCTCATCGCCTTGGACTGAAGCACGTCGTGATCACCTCCGTGACGCGCGACGACCTGCCAGACGGTGGCGCCGAGCATTTCCGGCAATGCGTGCTTGCCGTCCGCAGCCGTACCGGGGCCACCATCGAGGTGCTCACGCCGGACTTCGTTCACTGCAAAGAGGCGCTCGAAGTGGTCTGCCAGTCGGCGCCGGAAGTGTTCAATCACAATACCGAGACGGTGCCGAGACTCTACCGCGAAGTTCGCGGTCCAAAATCCGACTATGCCTGGACGCTCGAGCTGTTGTCACGGGTCAAACGGTTCAATCCGCAGATCAAGACCAAAAGCGGCCTGATGCTGGGCTTGGGTGAATCCCGCGAAGAGGTGCTGGAGGTGCTGGCCGATCTTCGCGATCACGATTGCGATTTCCTGACGCTCGGCCAATACCTGCAACCCGGCCCACGCTACTTGCCGGTCGTTCGCTACCTGCATCCTGACGAATTCGAGGAACTCGGCGAATTGGCCCGCAGGCTGGGCTTCAGCCAGGTTGCCAGCGGGCCGTTTGTCCGCAGCAGCTACCACGCTCGGGAAATGGCTGAGGCCGATACCGCGTCCGTGGATTTCGAGTAGTATCGGGACAACGGCACACGGGGCGTTGGCATGGCGAAATATGTGGTTCGGTACGGCTCGACGCGTATGGTCGGCGTCTTTTTCACGCGGCAGGAATCGCATCGCCGCGGCGCTCGCGTCGTCGCCCGCACGCCTCGTGGCCTCGAACTGGCCGATGTGCTGTGCGAGGCGACCGATCACGCCGTCGCCCAGCTAACCGATCCCCCTGGTGGACAGATCTTGCGGGAAATGCTCCCTGAGGATCACACCGAGGCGGAGCGTATCGAGTTGACTCGAAAGGAGGACTTCGGCATCTGCGAACGCCAAATCGCCGAACTCGCTTTGCCCATGCAACTTGTCGATGTCGAACGCCTGTTCGGCGGCGAACGGGTCGTCGTCTATTACCTGTCCGAGGACCGCGTCGACTTCCGAACGCTCGTCAAAGCGTTGCAAGGAGCGCTCAAGACTCGGGTGGAAATGCGGCAAATCGGCGTCCGCGACGAGGCGAAGTTGCTAGCCGACTACGGCGACTGCGGAAAACCGGTCTGCTGCAATACGCATCTGATCGACATGCCCCCCGTGTCGATGAAGATGGCCAAGATGCAAAAAGCCACGCTCGACCCAACCAAGATCTCCGGCCGCTGCGGCCGGCTCAAGTGCTGCTTACGGTACGAATACGACACCTATGAGGAATTGCAAAAGACGCTGCCTCCCATCGGTTCGGACGTCATCACAACCACAGGCCGCGCCCGTGTCCTCAATCACGAGATCCTCTCGCAACAACTGCTGATCCAAACCGAAGACAACCGTCGACTCATGATCCCCGCGACCGATGTGCTCACCATCCTGCACGTCGGCAGCGGCCAAATCGATCGTGGCCGCGGCGATCGTGATCGTTCGCGCGGCGAAAAAACTCGCGAAGACAGCCGCTCAATTGAAACCGCTCCCGAAGGAACCGCTCCGCCAGAAAGCGGCCGCGACGGCACTCCTCGAGCGGATGACCGTCGCGGGGACAGCAATCGCGACGACCGCAATCGGCGTCCCGACGGACGTTCCGATCGAGGGCGCCCAGATCGAATGCGGCCCGACCGCGTCCCCTCCGACCGTGGCCCTTCCGACCGTGGCCCCTCCGAGCGTGGCCCCTCCGAGCGCGGCCCCTCCGACCGTGGCCCTTCCGACCGTGGCACCTCCGAGCGAGGCACCTCCGACCGTGGCCCTTCCGACCGCGGCCCCTCCGAGCGCGGCCCCTCCGAGCGAGGCCCTTCCGAGCGCGGCACCTCCGAGCGCGGGCGGCCGGGTCGGGGGTGGTCCGATCGACGCCCCACGGAACGCCCGGCCGCCGGTGATCGTGGCCAACGTCGTGGTGCCGCCGAACGTGTGCCTCGGCCAAGTGCTCCAGTGGATCCAGAATCAGAGAGCGGTAATTCGGCCGACCATCATCAGGCAAGCCAAGAACACGCCGCGCTTGAGCAAGCGTCCAACAAACCGTCCAACAATGCGCCTGTGCAAGTGTCAGAGGCGCAGGCACCGCATCCTTCCCTGACATCCGATCAAGCGCCAGCAGATCCTGCGACGATGAACCCAACGTCCCCCTCAGTGAACTCATCACTGGCGGGAAAGATCGGTCAACGTGAAATGGATGAATCCGGCGGAACCGAAGCAGCACCACCGGCCGGATCGTCATGAGGCGACAACGAGCATGAGTACCATGAGCACAACGCAACTGTATCGTCGCCTAGCGGATCAGGATCCGCGGTACTCCGTGGCTATCTATGGGTTTGTGACGGAAGCGTTGCGTTTTGCGCGGACCGAATTGAAGATGGGAGCGACCGAGCCGGGGGATGACGAAGACGCGGGGCGGAAAGGCGAATCGCGTTCGGAGTTCCATCTCTCGGGAGCGCAAGTCTGCGACGTCGTGCGGACCTACGCCCAACTTCAATACGGCATGTTGGCCCGCGCGGTGCTCGAAAGTTGGGGCGTGCGAACCACGGGAGACATCGGCGAAGTCGTCTTCAAATTGATTCGTGCCGGTCAGTTGAAAAAGTCGAAACGGGACAAGCGTGAGGATTTCGACGACGTCTTCGAATTCGCCGAGGCGTTTCGCTACGAGTTGCCGATTCCCAAGGGAGTGGCGCCGTGAATGCCCGTCAGCACCGGGCTTCGACGAGTTCGGCTCCTCGGCCTTCCCAAGCCACCGCGGAAGCGGCGAACGAGACGACGTTGTCGCCGCGAGCGGGCAATCGCACGCTACTGATCGTGGCGATTGTCGGGTATGCCGCGATGCTCGCGTTTCTCCTATCCCGAGTGTTGGCCCAGTAGCGTCGTCCGCCGTCAGGCCGATTTGAGGATTTCGCGGATCGGCGCGCCGTGAACGTTGGTGAGGCGACGCTGGATCCCGTTGTGGTAGTAAGTCAATCGCTCGTGGTCGATGCCGAGCAGGTGAAGCACGGTGGCATGGAAATCGTGCCAAGCGACCGGCTTTTCGACGGACCGCCATCCGATGTCGTCAGTCGCGCCATAGGCCAAGCCGGCTTTAAGTCCAGCCCCGGCGAGCCAGACGGAGAAGCCGGTTTGGTTATGGTCGCGTCCCTTGCCGACCGTGTCGGCCCCGGACTGCGTGAACGGAGTTCGGCCGAACTCGCTGGTGAACAGCACCAGCGTGTCGTCGAGCATTCCTCGTTGGCGCAGGTCGCGCAGCAGTGCGGCGACGGGTTGATCGATACGAACGGCCTCCTGCGTGTGGTTTTGGATGACATCTTCATGGGCGTCCCAGTTGATTCTCGGGGAACTGAAATCGCCGCCCGAGTAGATTTGCAGGAAGCGAACGCCGCTTTCGAGCATCCGCCGGGCAAGCAGGCAGGCGCGGCCAAAGTCGGCCGTCTCGGCGCGATCGAGTCCATAGCTGGCGCGGGTCGCCGCCGTTTCCCGTTCGAGGTCGGTGACGCGGGGCACGGCCAACTGCATCCTGGCCGCCAGTTCGTAGGCGCGAATTCGACCGGCGAGTTCGGCGTCGCCACCGCGGCGGGCAAAGTCCAACCGGTTGAGTTCCGCCAACAGTTGGCGGCTATCCTGCTCGAAGTCGTCGGCCAGCGGCCGAGCGGGCCGCAGGTCCGCAATGGGCTCGCCCTGGCTCCGAAGCGCCACGCCTTGATGCCGTGGCGGTAGAAAACCGTTTGTCCAGTTGTTCGTGCCGCCAGCAGGAAATCCGCGCGCATCCGGCAGTACCACAAAGGTTGGCAGATCATCCGTTTCGTTCCCGAGCCCATACGACAGCCATGACCCGAGCGTCGGGAATCCGTTAAGTCGAAAGCCGGAGTTTTCCTGGAACGTTGCCGGCGTGTGGCTGGACGATTCGGCGGTCATCGAGCGGATGACCGTCAGTTCATCGGCGACGGTGGCGAGGTGGGGAAACAATTCGGAAATCCACAGGCCACTCGCGCCGCGTTGCCGGAATTCCCAATCGTTCTTCCGCAGCAACCCTACTTTGCCGAAAAACACATCGGGCCGTTGGTCGGCGGCGAGCGACTTGCCGTGAAGGCGTGCGAGTTCCGGTTTATAGTCGAACGTGTCGATGTGGGAAAAACCGCCGCACAGGCAGATGTGAATGGCACGGCGGGCTTGGGCGGGAAAGTGGGGTGGCGGATTCGCGGCCTCGCTTGGAACAGGCGCTCCGGTGGCGAGCGGCGCTCCGACATGCATCAGCGTCGCCAACGCGGCACCCGCCAAACCACCTTGAGCCCATCCCAACCAGTCGCGGCGGCTGGGAACGGATCCAGCCACTTCGACGTTGGCGACATTCCGTTCTACTTTTTGTCCGCCGCGTATTATGCTCGGGGTGGCTCGCGGACCGGCCGCAGCGATGGACTGGTGGGAACGTCGCATGATGCGGACCTCCGGCTCGAGTTACTGGACATGGCTAGCCGCCGTCCGGGATGAACGGATGAACGGATGAACGAACGGGACGGGACGGACGGACGAACAATCAGGCAAACGGACGGGCGACCGGGGAAAACAGCCGCCGAATCGCCCGCGGTTTGATCCGGTTTGGGTACCGATCGATCGGCACTGCGGGGACGCGGAGGAATCAAGTCGGCCTTGCTGGCTTTCGCCCTTGCTGGATAGACTGGAACGCTATGTTAGAAGTAGAAACCGGTGGAAGTGGAAAGGCAAGTTGGGGTCCCGTGTCGAGCGGTCGGCCGCACACGGAAGTCGCGTACCAACAATGCATTTCCCCCCAATGCCGCGCCACCTTTGGCGTTTCCGAGGAACTTGTCGCATGCCCTCGGTGCGGCGACTTGCTGGACATCGCGTACGACTGGGATCGGGCCCGGCCGCCGAAGTCGCTGAGCTACTTCGAGCAGATGTGGAGCCAGCGGTATGTGCCGCTCCGATACAGCGGCGTCTGGCGATTCCATGAACTGATGCCGTTCGCGCCGCCGGATCAAGTGGTGACGGTCGGCGAGGGGCAGACGCTGTTGCAGCAGGCGGACGCCGTTGCGAGTTACGTGGGTGTGCAGCCGGGAAGGCTTTACCTGCAATACGAGGGCATGAATCCATCCGGGTCGTTCAAAGACAACGGGATGTGCGCGGCGTTCACCCATGCCCGCATGATTGGTGCGGCTCGGGCAGCTTGCGCGTCAACGGGAAACACCAGCGCGTCGCTCGCGATGTACTGCGCCGTCACTCGGCTCATGAAAGCCGTGATTTTCATCGGCTCGGGTAAAATCTCCTACGGCAAACTCTCCCAGGCTCTGGATTACGGCGCGTTGACGGTCCAAATCGCCGGCGACTTCGATGACGCGATGGCTCGCGTCAAGGAAGTCTCGCGGGAACTGAACATCTACCTTGTCAACAGCGTGAACCCGTTCCGGCTCGAAGGCCAAAAATCGGTGATGTATCGGGTCCTCGAAGCGCTGCGTTGGGAAATCCCTGATTGGATCGTGGTCCCTGGCGGGAATCTGGGGAATTCAAGCGCCTTCGGAAAGGCGTTCGCGGAACTAATGCATCTGGGGCTTATCGAGCGGCCGCCAAGGCTGGCAGTCATCAACGCGGCCGGCGCCGATACGCTGTACGAACTGTATACCCGGCATGGAGTCCGGTGGAATGGCGGCAAAGCCGACATGTCGGTGGTGAACCGATTCTACGAGCAGATGGATCAGGACAACCGCAAAGCGTCGACGATCGCCAGCGCGATCGAGATCAATCGTCCGGTGAATTTGCGAAAGTGCCTGCGGGCGCTGGAAGCATGCCAGGGAGTTGTTCGCCAAGTTACCGACCAAGAGATTCTGGACGCCAAGGCAAAGGTGGCTGCCGGCGGACTCGGATGTGAACCGGCCAGTGCCGCCAGCGTCGCCGGCGCTAAACTGCTGCGGGATGAAGGGGTGATTGCGCCCAGCGACCGAGTGGTGTGCGTGCTCACAGGCCACCAACTCAAGGACCCCACCGCCACCGTGGCCTACCATACGACGGACCAAGACCAGTTCAACAAAGTGCTGGGCAGTCGAGGTGTCCGGCGTGCGTCATTCGCCAACCGTGCCGTCGCCGTTCCAAACGTGCTCGACGATATCGTCAAGGCGATCAAGCTCTACTCTTGATCTGCACAGCCGACGTCCAATCTAGACATCCAATCTAGACGTCCAATCTAGACGTCCAAATCAGACGTCCAAATCAGACGTCCAAATCAGACGTCCAAATCAGACGTCCAAATCAGACGTCCGCTCCGGACATCCAATCGGGCATGGTCCGCTCGGGCTTCCGCGACCGATCATTCCGAT
>CAIXSC010000996.1 GCA_903921945.1 uncultured Planctomycetaceae bacterium | reverse complement strand
GAATCCGGGGATTGCGTCGTGGACCGCGCTTCGCCCAGACCTTCTTGGGTTGATTCCTTCGGTACGCGCGCGGAAGACGACCGCGCTCGCGCGGATGTCGACGTGGATGAATTGGAGCCCCTGCGCGGGGCCGGAGCAGGAGCGGCCATGCTTGAAGCATCGACGCCAACGCCACTCGGGCCGTAGCCGCACCCGCCGCCGCCGCATAGATGGCATGCCCCGCGCGGTCGACACCCTTACGCGGCCGGTACGTCTCGCGCAATTGACACGCGCGAAACAACAGGCGCCGTTCCCATCCAATCCAGACAGTCGAGTCAAAACAAAAACACCCTTGCCAACCGAAGGTGGGCAAGGGTGTCGTATTCATCGGTCATCGGTAGACGCCTCGACGTTCGACGAACTTCCGCGGAAGCGGTCGTCGAACGGGAAGCTTACCGAGAAGGTTACCGAGCGTTAGCGATCTTTTCCGAATCCAAGTCAAACCGCAGCGTGCGATCGTCACCCGCCTTCAGCGAGACGGTCTCTTCACGGCTGACCACTTCGCCATTGCGTTCGAATTCAATGCGGACCTTGTAGTTCGCCCATTCCTGGCCTTCCGGCAGGCTGCTCGTCGAGAACGTCCGCACCGTGCCGGTGGCGGTCGTCTCATTGCCGCCCAGGAAAACCTTGGCGTCAGCCGGAACATGGACGGTCAGCGAGGTTTCCATCGCCCCCTTCGGCAGGTCGAACGCCAAGTCGGCGTTCTCTCCCGAACGCAACTGGACCGTCTTCACCTGCTCGACAACCTGTCCGTCCCGCTTCGCTTGCACCTTGACTTCGTACGTATAGCGATAACCGCTCGACAAGCCACGCGAGACAAACGAACGTTGCTCGCCTTGGCTCGTGGTCGCCATGCCGTTCACGAACACCTTCGCGTCGGCCGGAACGTTGACCAGGATCATCGCCTTACCGGCGCGGTACGAAGCACCCGAGGCCGGTGCCGGCAATGCATCGCCAGGAGCCGGGGCAGGCGCGGGAGCCGCATCGGCCGGCGCCGCTTCACCCGGTGCCATCGGCGGATTCATCGGAGGAACGGGCATCGGACCTTCCGGCATCGGCGCGCCGGGCAACTGGCGGACTTCCGGAGCCGGCATCACAGGCGCGGCCGGAACCGAGTAGTACGTTCCACCGCTGCTGCCCCAACTGCCGCCACTGCTACCACCGCTGCTGCCCCACGAACCACCGCTCGAATGGCCGCTGGAGCCCCAACTGCCGTGCGAGCCACTGCTGTGGTGATGATGGAACAAACGGTGCAAACGCGGAAACAGGTGGTGGCGATGCCCGGAGCTGCCGCCGCTGCTCCCCCAACTTCCACCGCTGCTACCCCAGCTACCGCCGCTGCTGCCCCAGCTTCCCGAGGAACCACCGCTGGATCCCCACGAATGGCCCCAACCGGCTTGAGCGGGCGCGGCCAGGGCGGCCAACACAGCGACCGACAAAGCCATTCCCAACAGCTTGCCCTTTAACCACGAAACTGCCATGCCACACCCCCCCAAATTTTGACTCACCTTCGCAATCCCTAGACTCCGAAACCGTCATGAGGATAACTGGCAAGCTGCGCAATTCAAGGATGCTGGCTTGAATTTTCCTTTGAAGAATTCTGGGAATTATGGGGAACAAAGGTTGATTGTGTCGATTGCGAGCCTTGGGTAGGAAGGACTGGAACTCGCCCATCGGCCTTGGCCAGCCTCCTGTAAGGATGACGCAATTCCATACATGGCAACGATTTAAGGCATGTCCTTCGCAGCCGGCTCGACCGCTTCCAAGCGGATGTCATCGAAGTCCGCTACACCGCTGGCCCCAAACAACCCCACTCGAAGGATCCCCTCGCGGGTACCAACCGGCACCCGAAACACACGACTGGCTTGGCGCCAGTCGCTTGAGCCACGATAAGTTCCGAGCCAGAAAAATCCGAGATCGCGGCGGTTTTCGTCGTAGAAAGTGATCGCGACATTCGGTAATTCCTCGCGGTTCGGCCCTGGGACCACATCCGAATACCGCAATCGGGCCGACAGACGCAATTCCCGGACATGCCTGCCGTCGATCGCGAACCCTTGTAATAGGTGGGCCGATCTTCCCTCCTGCTGATTGGCGAACCGGACGAAGTGGCGACCCTCGGGAGCCTTGGGGTCGGTCACGAGCGTTGCTTGTTGTTCGTAGTACCAGCCTTGGATGTACTGGTCGCTCACCGCCGCCGCTTCGAAACCGCCATTGATCGCGGCGGGTCGTTTGGGGTCGGGCAGCACCTGCCGCGCGGCTTCCGCCTTGCCGGTCATCGGGACGAACAGCGTGGGACGGAGCGGCTGTGCTTCGAGTTTTCCATCTTTCTTGCGGTAGAGAAACAGCGTCTGCTGGTATCGCTCGCCGACGGGAATGACCATCAAGCCGCCCTCGTCCAATTGATCAACGAGTGGCTGCGGAACTTTCTCCGGCGAGCAGGTGACGATGATCTTCTGGAACGGGGCGTGCTCGGGCCAGCCCTGAAAGCCGTCGCCGATTTTGACGAACACGTTTTGGTACTTGAGTCGCTGAAGAAGTTGCTTGGCCTGCAAACCGAGCGGTTCGACGATCTCGATCGAATAGACATCTTTGACGAGCGGGCTGAGGATGGCAGCTTGGTAACCGCTGCCCGTGCCGATTTCGAGCACCCGGTCGGTCGGTTGCGGATCGAGCGCTTGGGTCATGAAGGCGACAATGAACGGCGACGAGATTGTCTGCTGACCGCCAATCGGCAAAGCCATGTCGTAGTAGGCGTTTTTGCGGTGCAGCAACGCGACGAACTCGTGGCGCGGCGTTTCCCGCGCTGCCTTGAGAACGGCCGGATTGGTGATGCCTTGGGGAACGAGCACTTCGTTCACCAGCCGATTGCGCAACTGGTCGTAGTTGCTCGACGACTGCCCGAGCGCCGCGGTTAGCGGGGCAAGGACGACGGCTCCCAGCATCGATGCGATCCCGATGATCCATCTCCGGAGGTTGGGCGAAACGTGGGCTGCCGACAGCGGATAACGCCGAGGCGATGGACGGTCCATGGGAACATTGCTCCGTGTAAGCTCGCCGATCGAAAGCGTGCGCGCGGGGCTGGAATTGTCCCGCGAGCCACGGCGGAATGGCTGCGAAACAGGTAGCTTGCCGGTCGCTGCGCGAGCTTGTCAAGGCATCTCGAACCGGCCTTGATTCCAGTTCACTTCGCCCCATGAGCGCACTGCGTGGCGACATCGATCGCGGGAACAGAGTGGCCTGGCCCTCCGAGGTGGCTGGGACGTCCTTCAATTCGCATCCTGTGGCCCAAAGTCTGCCGCCTCGCAGGAAGCCGGCGTGGAAATACGAACATCCGCTTCACGCAATGTTCGCGGTTGCTTCACGGCATTCTCGCGGTTGTTTCGGCCATTTCCTCACATGCAGCGGAGATTCATACGCGTTGGAAAAGCGCGTCGCAAAAAACGGTCGGCAGCACCACACCCTTGACAAGGAAACCTCGTATGAGCCGCTCAGTGGCCCGAACTCGCAAATCCGCACAACGACCGGCTCGACGCCGCTTCGCGGTCGAGTTGCTCGAAAAACGCCAAGTGCTCTCCGGTTTCACCTTGCAGATTCTTCACTCTTCTGACATGGAAGCCGGGCTTGCAGCCATTCAGGACGCTCCGCGCTTCGCGGCGGTTGTCGACACGCTCGAAGATACGCATGTCAATTCAATCCTTGTTTCAGGTGGCGATAACTTCCTGCCTGGGCCGTTTTTCAACGCCAGCGGCGATGCGACCGTCGGGACGGCGGTGTTAGGAGGAGCCAGCAACGCTTCGATTGGCCGCGGCGATATCGAAATCATGAATCGCATTGGCTTCGAAGCTTCGGCGATTGGCAACCACGAGTTCGATCTTGGCACGCGCGAGTTGCGAAACCAGTTCTTTCCTTCCGGATCGTGGCTGGGCGGCCTCTTTCCCTATCTCTCATCCAACGTGAACTTCACGAGCGAGCCGGATTTGAACGGTCGCCTAAGCCCGGGTGGCCTCGAGGCGAACACTATTCGTGGTCGAATCGCGCCGAGCACGATTATCACGGAGAATGGCGAGCGAATAGGGATCGTGGGTCTGACGACCCCGGAAATCATCAACATCTCCTCGCCCGGTTCGAACTTGGCGGTGACTCCGGGTAACGGCCTTTACGACTTGCCGGCGTTGGCGCAGGTAGTCAACCTCGCCGTGGACGCGCTGGAAGCGCAGGGCGTCAATAAAGTGATCCTGTTATCGCATCTCCAACAGTTCAACAACGAAGTCAATCTGGCGCCATTACTAAGCGGCGTTGACGTGGTGATCGCGGCGGGTTCGAACACAATCTCGGCCGAGGTAGGCGATTATCTCCGTCCGGGTGATACCATCGAAGCCTCATACCCGGTGGTGAGGACCAACCTCGATGGCAACTCGATCGCTATCGTCAGCACGGATGGCGGCTGGCGTTATGTGGGACGCATGGTTGTCACATTCGATAACTCGGGCAACCTCGACGCCTCCAGCATCCATCCCGATGTAAGCGGCGCGTACGCGACCGATGACCAGGGTTTGATCAATCTGGGGCTCGATCCAGCGACGGCGCTGCTCACCGGGAAGGGAGCGAGCGTCAAGCAGGTGACCGACGCAATCGACTCGGTGATCGCCGCCAAGGATGGCAATTTGTTCGGCAAAACCAGTGTCTTCCTGGAAGGTCGCCGTGCGACTGTGAGAACCCAGGAAACCAATCTCGGCAATCTCACCTCCGACGCCAACCTGTTCGCTGCCCGTCTCATCACGGGCGACACGCGAATCGGCATTTCGCTGAAGAACGGCGGCGGGATTCGGGACGGCATCGGCTCCGTGGCGCTCGACGGTTCGCTCCTTCCACCGGCTGCGAACCCCGCCGCGGGAAAGCAATCCGGCGACGTGTCGCAACTCGATATCGAAAACTCGCTGCGTTTCAACAACGGCCTGTCGGTGCTCTCGGCGACCGGCTCTGAACTGTCCCGCTTGCTGGAACATGGATTCGCGGACAGCCGCCCCGGCAATACTCCGGGTCGCTTCCCGCAAGTCGGCGGCATGTCGCTCGAAATCGATCTCAGCAAACCAGCCGGAAACCGAATCGTGAAACTGGTCGCGACGGATGTCGCAGGCAGCAGCGTGACGGTAGTGCAGAACGGAGTCGTGATCGCCCCGGCCGCGCAATTCCGCATGGTGACTCTCGGTTTTCTCGCCGACGGCGGGGACAGTTATCCCTTCAGCAGCCTGGCATCTCCCAATCGAATCAATCTGGCCCCCTCCACCGGCAATGGTTTTACAACGACCGGATCCGAGCAACAGGCGCTGGCGGGCTATCTGCAGGCGACATTCCCGGTCACAGGGACGGTGGCGTTCAACCAACCGGAGACCGCGGGCCGACAAGACCGACGTATCTCGCTGTTTCCAACCCCGAACGACACCCTGTCGTTGTCGCGGCTCCATAGCATATCGGTTCCGGAAGGCGCCGAGATCACCGCGTATGACCCCGCGTCAAAACGTTTGTTCGTGACGAAAAACGCGAGCGGCGTCCCTTCGCTCGACATTATCGATATCGCCAATCCCTCAGCCCCGACGCTTGTGAGCAATGTGAATCTCGCGGCTTTTGGAGGTTCCATCAGTAGCGTGGCTGTCCGGAACGGCGTAGTCGCGGCGGCTATGATCGCCACTGCCAAAACAAATCCGGGCAGCGTCGTCTTCCTCGCCACCGATGGCGCCATTCGAGGCAGCGTCGCTGTTGGCGCCGTCCCGGACATGGTGACGTTCACTCCCGATGGCGCGAAGGTGTTGGTCGCCATCGAGGGAGAGGCGGCGGAGAACCTCGCTCCGGCGGTTAACAACCCGGAAGGCGGTATCTCGATCATCGCGCTCAACACGAGCAACATCGCTGGCGGCAGCCTGGGGTCTTCGAGTGTCGCGTTCGCGGGCTTTGGCGATTTCAACGCGCAGAAAGAGGCGCTCATCGCGTCCGGAGTTCGATTACTCAGGAATGCCGATGTCTCCGTTGCCATGGATCTCGAGCCGGAATACATCGCGCTCGCGCCGGACGGTCTTTCGGCCTGGGTCACCTTGCAAGAGGCGAACGCGGTCGCGGTCCTTGACCTCGCTTCCAACCGCTTCACCGAAATCCGGCCGCTAGGGCTAAAAGTCCACAACCGGCTGGGCAACGAGTTTGACGCCTCCGATCGCGATGGCGCGGGCACAGGCAGTTCCAGTGCCCGGATCGCCGGAAACTTGCGCAATTGGCCCGTGCTTGGGGCCTACATGCCAGACGCCATCGCGACTTTCAACATCGGCGGCGAGAATTTCTACATTACCGCGAACGAGGGAGACGCCCGTCCGAACGCTTCGGACACGTTGGACACGGATGTGACCCGCGTCGGAAACATCGCCAGCAGCAGTTTCGATCCGGCGGTCTTCAGCTCAACCATGGTTGAGTTCCTCAAAAACGAAGACAACCTTGGCCGACTGAATGTGCTTACCGCGCCTGGCGATAGCGACAGCAATAACGATGGCCTGATCGATCGGCTTGTAACGCTTGGCGGGCGCTCATTCACCCTGTGGAACGCCGCCGGCGCGCAGGTTTTTGACAGCGGGTCGGAATTGGAGCGAATCACGTTGGCGCAAACTCCAACGATGTTCAATGCCAACAATGGACTCTCCAGCCAGTTCGACCAGCGTTCGGACGATAAAGGGCCCGAACCAGAAGGCGTGGTCACCGGCGTCGTGAACGGACGAACCTACGCGTTCGTTGGCCTGGAGCGATCCGCGGGCGGTGTGGTGGTTTACGATGTCACCAATCCCCGCGAACCGTTGTTCGTGCAGTACGCGTTCCGCAACAACTTGGATAACAGCACCTCGGGCGACGACGTCAGTCCCGAAGGCCTGGTCTTCATCACAGCATCCGAAAGCCCGAACGGCATTCCACTGCTTATCGTGTCGAACGAAGTCTCCGGAACGGTCACCCTTTATCAGGTCAATTCAGCTCCGGTGATTAATGAATTTGTATTTAATCATGCGGGCACGGACACTTATGAGTTCGTGGAAATCCTCGCAGCGCCGATGACCGATTTATCCGATTACCACCTGCTGCAGTTGGAAGGGGACAACGCCTCCATGGCGGCCGGCGTGATCGATACCGCGCACCGACTCGGCACCACCAACGCCAGCGGCTACTGGTCGACCGGTTATCTCGCGGACACCTTCGAGAATGGGAGTGCGACATTGCTCCTGGTTCGCGGATTCACGGGAACGGCGGGCGTCGACCTGGACACCAACGACGACGGAGTGCTCGATCTGGCGCCCTGGAGCGCGGTTATCGATGCGGTCGCGGTCAGCGACGGAGGCTCGACAGACCGAGTTTACACAACCTTCTCGCTGGGAACCTCTTTCGCCGGTGGCAGCTTCGCGCCCGGTGGCGCGTCGCGATTCGCCAACGGCGCTGACACGAATACCGCCACCAACTGGAAACTAAACGATTTCGATGGCGAAGGATTACCTGGATTCGGCGGAACGCCTGTTCTTGGCGAAGCCTTCAATACGCCCAATGCCGGCAATTCGGTGTTTGATTTGGGGCCGTTATTGACGGCCACCATTCCCCAGATCCAAGGAACGAGCCATACATCTCCCCTGCGATTCGCCCAGGTAGAAACAACCGGCGTTGTCACCGCCCGCACGGGAAACGGCTTTTACATGCAATCCGCAATCCCCGACTCTTTGACCTCCACCTCGGAAGGAATCTTCGTCTTCACAGGCGCGACGCCGACGGCGAGTGTTGGCGATCGCGTCACCGTTCGCGGAATGGTTCACGAGGTCGGATTCGTCGGCGGATTGACGACGACGCGCTTCAGCAATCCCGCCGTCACGATCACGCAATCCGGGACGCCGGTTCCTGCCGCGACAGTCATCGGCCGAGGCGGCCGCGTGCCTCCCGCGACCACGATCGACGACGATCGGTTCTCCACCTTCGATCCCGCGAATGACGGCATCGATTTCTATGAAAGCTTGGAGGGAATGCTCGTCCAGGTCAATAACGCCCTGGCGGTCGGCCCCGCCAACTCCTTCGGCGAAATCGTGGTCGTCGCGGACCATGGAGCGGATTCCGGCGCGCGGACCTCCCTAGGCGGTGTGCGCATCCAAAGCAACGATTTCAATCCGGAGCGGATCATCATCGATGACGCGATCATCACGGACGAACCCGCCGTTAAGACAGGCGATTCGCTCGGGTCCGTCATTGGTGTCATCGACTACAGTTTCAACAACTTCAAGCTGTTCAACACCGCGGCGATCGTGGCCACGAATGGCGTGGCGAGCCCCGAGGTTGCGAACCTCGACGCGACCAACGCCCGTTTGCGAGTCGCCACATTCAACGTCCTCAATCTGGACGGGCTCGATCCCCAAACGAAGTTCGATGCCGTGGCTCGCGACATCGTCACTGGCCTGAAGTCGCCAGACATTGTCGGTCTTCAAGAAGTCCAGGATAACAACGGGACGGTTAACGATGGCGTTACGGCGGCGAATATCACCGCTCAACGTTTGATAGACGCGATCATGGCGGCTGGCGGTCCCAGTTACAGCTACCTGGACATCGCCCCTGGGAATAACACAGACGGCGGTGAACCTGGCGGCAATATCCGCCCCGGTTTCCTTTACAATGCGACTCGAGCTTCGTTGGTGCCAGGCAGCGGCCAGTTGATTGACGCGGCCAATCCAGCGTTTTTCGACAGCCGCAAGCCTCTGGCAGCGGAATTCGTGTTCAATGGCCAACGAGTCACGGTGATCAATAACCATTTCAATTCCAAGAGCGGGGACGGATCGCTGTTCGGGAATCCACAACCACCCCTGCTCTCCACCGAGGCGCAACGGTTGCTCCAAGCCCAGGTAGTTCGGAATCATGTCGCGAACATCATCGCGACCAATCCGCTAGCGAATGTTGTCGTCCTCGGCGATCTCAATGATTTCGAATTCTCGCCGGTCTTGAATTCCCTGACGAATACTGGATTGCTTTCCAATCTTGTCAACAGCGTGCCGGCCAGCGAACGTTACACCTACAACTTCGACGGCAATTCCCAAGTGCTCGACCATATTCTCGTTTCCGGCAATTTGCGAACCAATGCGCGTATCGATATCGTGCATTTGAACGCCGACTTCCCGACTGCGGGTCGGTCAAGCGACCACGATCCGATCCTGGCCGAATTCCTGATGACGGGCGTCGCCGTTCATGAGGGAACGTTGTATGTGGTCGGCACGCCACATAGTGATTTGATCTACACTTCTCCGCTCACCGCCAATCGCGTTCGCGTTACGGGAAGACTCGGATTCACACCCGTCTCCTCGATACATAGCGGGGCCGCCCAGGTTGTCGTCTTGACGGATGACGGCGATGACCGCGTCTCGTTGTCCGGGGCCATTCCCGCAGTGATCGACGGAGGTCGCGGCAACGACAACCTCGCTGGCGGCACAGGCCGAAATGTCCTCCTGGGCAACGCCGGGATGGACTCCCTGTTCGGCGGAAACGCTCGTGATTTGCTGATTGGCGGTCAGGGCCGAGATATCATCAACGGTTTGGGCGGTGACGATATCATCGTGGGCGGGTCCACCAAACACGATACGAGCCTGCCTGTCCTCATCAGTGCTCTGAACCAGTGGAACTCCACTGACAGCTATGCCAACCGGTTGGCGGCTCTTGATGCGGTCTTGAGCACCGCCACCGTGTTCGACGATTCGGAGCGAGACGAGTTGTTAGGTTTGACCGGCCTCGATTGGTACTTCGCTCGGATCGGAGTCGATCGGTTGTTCGATCGGCTTGCGGATGAAAGGGTGTCGGGTTAGCCGCTGCGAATCCCGCAGCGACAGCACCGCCCAAGCACGGGCTTGGGCGGTGTCGTTCCCGCGCGGGAATCGCTATCAGATTTCCTCGAATGCTTGGCCGTCGTAGGCCAGCACTTTGACGGCCATCGCTCTTCGATTGCGAAACAAAAACTCCGTCCTTGGGAATGGATCCTCGGCCGGTACGGTTGGCACGAAGACGGTGTCCCCCTTGATCGTGGTCACTGCCCGATAAGTTCGGCGTGACACGACTCCAACCAGCTTGTCGCGAATGGTTTCGGGGAATTCGCCGTGTTCCGCGGATAGCCCGTGTTGCTCCGGGAACTCGGCGAGCGATCCCAGCCGAGTATCTCGAATTCCGGCCGGAGACGATCGTTTTGCGGGCTGGCCGAATGGACACGGTGGTTTTCGAGCGACGGTCCTTTCGGTAGAACGGAGCAACGGCTGAATTGGTTCCCAACCGCGAGTTTTCGTCCCATGAGCAACGCCCGCCTGATTTTCGACGTGCATCTGGACCTGAGCATGAACGCGTTGGAGTGGAACCGCGATCAGCGGTGGACCCTCGAACGCATCCGCCGCTGGGAGGTCTACATGAAGGACCGCGTCGACCGGGGAAACAACACGGTCTGTTTCCCGGAGATGCGGCGCGGGCGAGTGGGACTGTGCGTGGCCACGCAGATTGGACGGTTCTCGCCCTACTTCCATCGGCTTCCAGGGTGGAACTCGCCCGAACAAGCTTGGGCGACGACCCAGGGGCAGCTCGCGTGGTATCGAGAAATGGAAGCCCAGGGGGAAATGGTACAGATTCGCGACAAATCCCAGTTGGAAAAGCATCTGGCCCAGTGGCTCGACGCGCCGACCAGGGATGAAGTCGCCGAGTACGGTCAACAGTCGCGGGGAGCGGCCGGTCCGCG
>CAIXSC010000995.1 GCA_903921945.1 uncultured Planctomycetaceae bacterium | reverse complement strand
TTCACATAAGACTGTTTCAGAATCGCCGCTCCTTGCGGGTCGACGCTTTCCACAATCCATCGCTGGGTAGCACGGCTGGCGATCGATAACCGAAGTGTCTTAGCGCCGAAGGTCGAGTCCGTCGTGACGTTCTGGTCGAAAGCCGCTAAAAACTCCTGGTTCGGCGTCCACTTCCAACGCAAGGCGACCGGCTCGCCCGCCGGCTGCGGGTTGGCCGGTTGCGGGCTGCCTGGCTGTGGGTTGGCAGGCTGCGGGTTGCTTGGCTGCGGGTTGGCAGGCTGAGTCGCCGACGGCTGCGGGCTGGCGGGTTCCTCCGCCGCCTCCAGCGGGCGCGTCGTCGTGGCCAACCAGAGCGTCGTCACGGCCAACCAGAGCCAAGCCGCAGCATGCAAAGCCCGAGCGAGTGCGGATAACGCGTGCCGAGTGGACATAGGGGGGAGTTTCCGAGGAAGGGGAAGAGAACACGCGATCCAACCTACAACTCCATGGGTTCCCCGGGCTTCGGGGTCAGTGGCTCGGCGTCGGTTTCGCGGCGGACGCTGGCGGCCCAGGCTTCCGCGTCCTGGGCGATGGGAGGCCACGTGTTGTAGTGGGAGGGGAACACTTTCCGGGGACGCAGCAGCTTGATCGCTTCCAGCGAATCCTCCGGCCCCATGGTGAAGAGATCGCCGATCGGGAGGATGGCGGCGTCGAGCCCGCCGCGGCCGATCCATTGCATGTCGCCGAACAAGGCGGTGTCGCAGGCGAAATAGAGACGCCGGCCTTCCACCTGCAACAGGAATCCGCAAGGGTTGCCGCCGGGCGCGCCATCTGGCAGGGTCGAACTGTGATGGGCGAGCGTCATTTTGAGTCGCCCGAACGGCAGTTCGACGGCTCCGCCGAGGTTCATGCCGATCGCGTTCGTCACCTGATGGTGCTTTTCCAGCCATTGGGTGATTTCGTACATCGCGATGACTTGGGCGCCCGTGCGATGCGCGATTCGGGCGGTGTCGCCCACATGGTCGCCATGGCCGTGGGAGACCAGGATGAAGTCGGCCGGCACGTCGTCGGCGGTCAGCGCCGCGGCCGGGTTGCCGGTCAAGAACGGGTCGAGGAGGATCGTGTGTCGTTCGGTGCGGAGCAACCAGCAGGCATGGCCGAGCCAAGTCAACGTAGGCATGGTGGAAATCCTTGGAGAGTCGCTTAAGGGGAGCCGCTTTGGGGGAGTGGTGTTAGGGGCGTCGCTTCGGTCCTCAGTCTTGTGCTTGGAATCATGCCACAACTCGGGATCAAGGGTTCCGAGCGAGTTGCGCTGGCGAGTTTTGGAGGGAATCAAGAACCCGCTGCTCGACCGCCACCGCGATCATCATCATCTGGAAAAACTGTCCCAGTGACCACTCGTCGACCCGCGGGAAACGCAGGATGGCAACGGGGCGGCCGGACAGGCGGTCGGCGGCGAACGCGCGTTCGGCCGCGCCGAGCATGAGTTCGGGGAACGTTCGGTTGGTAAGCGACACGGGTGGGCGGTCGGGGAAATCGCCGTCGACCGCGCCCAGCGGGTCGCTACGCCATTCCTCGGCCATGATATGCGTGACGAAGCCGCAGCGCCGAGAGGCGGCGAACAGCGTTTCCCACCAACGCGCCGGTTGTTGCAGCGACTGTGCCCACAGGGAAAGCGGCCGGGGCAGCTCGAAGAACGCGGGCGGCCCATCGCTTGGAACGGTCGGTGAAGGGGGCGGCGGATCGGTCGCCTCCGCCCCGGCCCCGGTCGCCGATCGTGCCCCGTTGAAGCTGTCGGCAAGCAGGATCGCGGCGGCGGCGAAGTCGAGTGCCGGGTTGGCGCCGATCGGGGCGGCGACGAACTGGTCGGTGAAAGCGACGGCGCCGGTCAGGAGTCGGACGATATCGATGCCCAGGAGCGCGGCGGGTAAGAGGCTCGGGGCGGCGAGCGCGGCGAACGGGCCGCACGGTTCAGCCGGGCCGGCCGGGAAGGCGTCGACGCACCCGAATTGCGTGGCCCAATGCGACGCGCAGCCAGCCTGTCCGCGCTCCCAGTCGGCTTGCGGCAGGGCCAACGAGGGGCCACCGACGGGAATGAACCGCTCGCCAATCTTCGTTCGGTCGCCGCCGGTCGATTTCCAGAGGGCGGCGAGCAGGTGGCGGATGGCAAGGGCGATATTGAGGTTGGGTTGTCGTGGTAGGACGGCGACCAAAGCCCAGCGTTGGTCCAGCGTGACGGCTGGACGCCCTTCCCCCAGGAGGCGGAGAAGGGCTTGGAGGCGATCGTTATCCAGGTCGTCGCCGACGAAGTGCAGGCGGGCTCGACTACCCCGGCCGCCCCGATCCAGGTCGTTGAAGTAGGGATCGGCACAGGCCCCCATCAGCGCTTGGGCGGCAGCCAAGTCGGCGGTGGTTCCCACGACGACGACACGGTCGATGGTGTCGCGAAGGCGATGGGCCGACTTGAGGATGGCGAACAGATCGCTGGTCGCTCGACGGCGGTTGTAGCCATCCATCAGACGTCGAGGGCGATCGATCCACTCCCAGTCGGGGACACTCGACTGGCCAGACTCTAACAAGGAGATTTTGGCTGCGGCCAGAAGAGGGGAGATTGCCTGAATTTTTCCGCTGGGGCCCCCGGTAGTTTCCATGAGGCAAATGGGGGGCTCGAAACGGAGCCGGGCGGAGGCGGAATGGGCCATAGCACCTAGTGGGTGTCGGTTGTGCGGGTTTCGCGGGTCGAGGGGGGCGGAATGTGTGGGGATGACGTGGCATTAACGACTTTTGATCAGACCGGGTTATGTCGTCTGGTCGCTGGATGCCGATCATAACCGGAGAGGTTACTGAAAAAAGCCAATCGAGGTTGTTCGCGGGAAACGGCGAGTTCGGGAAATGCGGGTAAGCTTTCACCGGATCGACCATTTTCTTGCAATGGGTAGGGGCGGAACTATAATCGCCGTCGATCGTCATAAATGCCTAGTGCCACGTGAAGTTAGAGTCGATTCGGCAGCTCGAGGGCGACCCCTGGGAGCGGCGGTAAACGGAGCCTAAACGCAGGGGGCTGGGAACCGGCGTTGGGTGGTGGATATCTTGATTTTGAGGGTGGGTGCATGGCCTCGCGAAACTCGCGTTCGATTCCCGCGGTTCGCCGAAATTCGCTGACTGATCGTCGTAAGCCGAGTCTGAGAAAGCTGCTGAAGCAACCGCTGCGGTCGCCCGAGGCTTTGGAACTGCGCGCCTTGATGGCGATCGGTCCCCAATTGGCGGGTATCCAGCCGAACGGTGGCGAGTTGTTGCCCTTGGCCAGTTTGACGGACAACCGGTACGACCTGGAAGACGTGGGCTCGATCGCCGTGCTGACGTCGTCACCCCGCGAACTGCGGTTGGCGTTTGACGAAGGCCAAGTCTTCGCGCCCGAGAACGTCCGCGGCATTCAATTGTCGCGGGCGGGCAGCGACAAGTTGCTGGGAACGGCGGATGACGTGGTGGTGGCTCCGTCGAGCCTTTCGGGGTTCGGCGGGTTCGCGGGTGCGGACGCGACGCCCAACGAGAACGTGGTGGTGGTGCGGTTTGCGGAGACGTTGCCGGACGACCTGTATCGGGTCGAGGTTTTCGGGGTCGACAATCCCGCGAAGAACATTGTCGCCTTGCGGAACACGGCCGGGCAGGTGTTCGTGCCGGCGGTGGCGGGCGCGGATCGGCAGACGATCGACTTCAAGCTCAGCCTGGGCGCGCAGGTGATCGCGGTCGTGCCGCAGCCGACCGTGTCCAATTCGAACGGGACGGTCACCCAGTCTTTGAATCAGGTCGAGGTGTATTTCAACAACGACGACCTGTGGCCTACCGCCGTTTCGACGGGCCAGTTAACGCCCGACCCCTCGGTCGTGAATCCGACTTTTTATCGTTTGATTTACACGCGGGATACGGCTCGCAATACGGACGATGTGGCGTTCTCGCCGACGTCGGTCAGCTACGACCCGGCGCGGGACCGGGCCGTGTTGACCTTTGGGGCCGATTTGCACCAGTTGGTGGATCCCTCCACGGGTCTCCCAGTGGGACACGGGACATTCCGGCTGCGAGTGGGCACGAACGAGGTGGCTCCGCCGCCGCCGGTGCAGTCGACTCCGACGGCGAACGTCGAGCACGATTTTGGGACCGGCGAGACGGTCAAGTTGTTGTTCCAGGCTCGCCAGGATTTTGCGCGGTCCGTTTCGCTCACGTACACGCGGAGCGATCTGGGGTTCGGCGCGGCTCCCGTGGCGACGGTGATTGGCCAGCAGGTTTTCGTGACGCTCAACAACAACGGCGCGTCGCCGACGACCGCGTTGCAATTGATGGCGGCACTCGCGGCGAACCCGGCGGCCGACTCGTTGCTGCTCGCGTCGGTGACGGTTGGCGATCCGAACACGGTGATTGGCTTTGGAGCGTCGGCGCCGGTGCGGTTGACGTTGACCGGGTTGGGGTCGGGATTCGCGACGGCCGGCGACCTTGGCAAGCTCGATTTGGCGGAGAACCAAAACCAAGTCGTGAATTCGGCGATCGATCCGCAACCGTTCACGTACGCGTTTCCGGGCGACAAGGATGAGCCGGGGCATCGCGAGTTGCCTTTGGAGGCGGGCACCGGCTACGAACAACACATCAACTACGCATTCGGGGTCGATACGCTGACCGGCGTTCGCACGATCAAGTACAACTTCCGCTCCGACTATGGCCGCGATCCAACAGGGAACACGCTGGCCAACGTGATTACCGACGCCCAGAAGCAGCGCGTGCGCGAGGCGTTCGAGCTATGGGCGCAGTACCTGGGTGTGCAATTCCTCGAGACGGCGAGCGAGGGATTGACGATGGCGACGGGCGACCTGCGGGCGCTCAACACCAATTCGCCCGACGTCAGGCGGGTCTCGAGCGGCGTGGTGCGGGTCGATCCAAACTACGTCAACGGCCTCATGGTGCTCGACACGAACAACGCCTGGACCGATACCTTTGGCGACTCGTATTTCCGCAGCGCGATGCAAAGCGTCGGATACATGTTGGGCCTGGGAAGCTCGCCCGAATTGCCGGGGGCGAACGAGTCGATTTTCCCGAACGACAACGACGTGTTGCACGGGCAGTTGTTGCATCGGCCAGACAGCAACGACATTGACTTGTACCGCTTCACGGTCGATTTGAGTCCCGGGAAGACCGGGGTTTTCACCGCGGAAACGTTCGCCGAGCGGCAAGCCAATTCAAGCTTGCTCGATTCCCTACTGCGGTTGTACCGCGAGACGCCGGCGACGGCGTCGGTGGCGGAAACCGATTTCAACTCGGGCGGCCTCGTCAGAGTGCGGTTCACGGCAGTGAACGTGGGCGGGTTCGGCAACGAACTCAAGGTTTCCTTTTCGAAGACCGACCGAGGTCCCGGCGCGGCGCCCCTTGTGGTGGTGGTCGGGTCGACAATCAACGTCGATCTGAATTCGGCGTTGGGCAGCGAATCGACGGCGCTTGATGTGGTCAACGCGATCTCGGCGAACGCGGACGCGGCGGCGCTAGTGCGGGCCGAGGTGATCGCGGGAGACAGCGGCGCGGCGGTCACGCCGTTCTCCATCAATTACTCGCCTTTGAGCCTCGCGGGCGGGGCGGATGTGCGTCGCGAAGTTGTGGCGCGGAACGACGATTACTACAGCAAAGATGCGTTCATCAAGGTCGCGTTGGAAGCGGGTACCTATTACTTGGGTGTGACGGCGTCGGGCAATGACGTCTACGACCCGACCGTGGAGGACACGGGATTCGGTGGCCGCACGCAGGGCTCGTACCGCTTGCAAGTCAATTTCCGGCCGCAGGCGGATGCCGCCGATGCGATTCGCGATCTCGATCGACGCACCGAGGGTCTTCCCGGCACGCCGCTGGACGGCGATGGGGATGGCCAAGCGGGCGGTTTGTATAACTTCTGGTTCCAAACCCGCAACCTTAACCGGGTGTTGGAAGTGTTGGGGAATGGGGCCGCGTTCACGGACGGCCAGATCGTCACGATCACTGACTTCCAGGGAGTGGTACGGCGGTTTGAATTCAACGCCGTGGGCGGAGTTGGCGCCGGCAATGTGGCCGTCAATCTAACGTCCGGGGACGCTGCGGATCTGGTCGCCAGCAAGTTGGCGTCCGCAATCAACAGCGCGAGCGGTTTCAATCGCGCTTTCGCGACGGCCACCGGCAATTTGGTGACGCTGACG
>CAIXSC010000994.1 GCA_903921945.1 uncultured Planctomycetaceae bacterium | reverse complement strand
TTCCACCTGGATCGTCGGCGGCGCGATCTGCGGATACTGCGCCAGCGGCAGCGTGAAGACCGCGATCGCCCCGGCCAGGGTGATCACGATCGACAGCACAGCGGCGAAGATCGGCCGATCGATGAAAAAACGCGAAAGCATGCGGAGGACGCGTCTTTCGAAGGATTAAGCAAGGGTTGATCGGACATCACCGGTGGATGTCACCGGCGAATACCAGCCACGGACTAACACCGAAAGACACGGAAAGATATGGCAGGATACGAAACCACGGATGGCACAGATAAAACGGATGAAGCACAAGGCGACGAATGGCCAACAATCAACCCCAAATGACGAATGACCAACCAATGACCAACGAACCGATGACCAACGTCCTATGACAACCAACAACTTGCAACCGACAACTGACAACTGACAACTAACAACTTGCAACTAACAACCGACAACCGACAACCGACAACTGACAACTGACAACTGACAACTGACAACTGACAACTACTTCGCCGCGACTTCCGGAGTCTGTGGCCGCGGCTCGACGACCATGTTTTTGCGCAGCCGTTGCAAGCCGGTCACCACCACCCGTTCGCTGGCGGCGAGTCCGCGAGTGATCGCGCGGCGGCCGTCGACGAGCACGCCGACTTCGACCGGCCGCGCGGCGACCTTGTTCTCCGCGTCGATGACGTAAACAAACCGCCGTCCCTGGTCGCTCGCCAACGCCTCTTCGGGGACGAGCAACGACGGCGTTGGCTCGCCGATCGGAAACCGCAACCGCACGAATAAGCCGGGCGATAGCAAGCGTTCGGGATTGTCGATCAACAGCCGCACACGCAGCGTGCCGGTGGCGGCGTCGATTTGATTGTCCTCGAAGTCAACCACGCCTCGATGGTTGTGCTCCTGGTCGTCCGCCAGCGACAACTTGACTTCCACTCGAGCGTCGCGGGACGCCTTGATCCGTCCTTCCTTCACCAGCCGTCGCAGCCGGAGCACGGTGCGTTCGTCGATATCGAAGTAGGCGTGGATCGGATCGTCGCTGACAATCGACGCGAGCGGCGTGTCGTCGGCCTTGATCAGGTTTCCGGGATCGATCATCCGGCGGCTGATGCGGCCGTGGATGGGCGAAGCGATGCGGGTAAAGCTCAAGTTGAGCTTCGCCAGGTCGTGTGTGGCTTTGGCCGCCGCGAGCGCCGCGCGGGCCTCGTCGCGATCGAACATGCTGAGATCATGGTCTTCTTCGGAGATGACCTTTTTTTGAAACAGTTCGTCCGATCGTGTCGCCTGTCGATCCAGCCTCGCGAGCCTCGCTTCGGCTTGCTCAACGGCGGCCGCCGCGCGAGCGACTTCAGCTTGGTAGATTCGATCGTCGATCACGAACAGCGGTTCGCCCGCCTTCACATCCGCTCCGTCCTCGAACAACACTTTGTCGAGGTAGCCGCTGACGCGCGCCCGGACTTCCACGTCCATCACGGCCGCCGTCCGACCGGTGAACTCTTCGAATTCCTGCACCGCCTGTTCGACCGGTAGTGCGAAGAACACCGTGGGCGGCGGCGGTTTGGCCGCCGGTGGAGCCGCCTTTTGGCACCCCGCCGCGAAGCCGGCGGTGGCGAGCACAATGCCGAGGATCGCTGGAAGGGAGCTTCGGGTTGGAGGGATCGCGGTTGTCTGCGCTGCTCGCATGGAGCGCTCCACAAGCTTGAGGGGGCCGCCTATTCGCCACAGCCACCAGTGGAAACGCGACGATCCAGGAACGAACGCGAGCCTTTCGGGCGGAAGCGGGACGGGCGCTGGACGCAGGCGGGAACCGCCTCGTCTCCCGCAGAAATTCCCCGGGAATCCCGCAGTGGCGGAGGCGGCCGTTGGACCTGGCGAACCGTCGTTTCGCATCGTAGTTGCCGCAGGTTGGCCGATGCAAGCGTCAAGCGGCGATTCCGCGTCTTCCTTGCGGTCCCGCGCCCGTCACATCGGATCTTCCCCAAGCATCGCTTGGAACTCGGCAGCCAGCGTCGCCGTTTCTCCGTCGCCCGTCTGCTCCAAATGATAGGCAAGGTTGTTGAGCATGCGGCGGAGCGTTGACCGCTCCGAATCCCCAGCCAGCAACCCTTCCAACCCCAACCCTGGAAACATCGCCTGGAGGTCGTCGGACGACAAAATCTTGCCGCCATCGAAGGCGTCCATCACGACATCGTCGGCAGGAAAGCCGGTCGGAACGCGTGCGCCGTCGTACTTCAACAGGTAGCGTCCAGGGGTCGCAACTCCCCGCAATGGCCAGCCCAAGCGCCGGCCGACCGCGATCGTCACATGCGACAGCAAAATCGGCAAGCCGCGTTTGCGCTTTAAAACGCTCGCCAACGAACTGTTCCTGGGATCGACATAATCGTTCAAAGCGCCAGCGAACCGCGCGTCCTCGAACAGCGTTTCCCGCAAGACCCGCATCGCCAGCTTCGGATCGATCCGCCGCGGCGGCGGGTTGTCGGGAAGCCGCGCTCGCACGCGCTCCGCCAGGGCATCGAGTTGCCTGCGCAAATCCGCCAACTCGGATTCCGGATCGACAATTCGGGACACAAGCCACATCCCCTCTTCCATGTCCAAGCGGCTATCAGGCTGAGCGGCGAAGTCAGCGAACTCGGCGCGCAACCGCCGCCACTGGCCATCGCGCAAGATAAACGCCGCCCGGCGCCGCACCTCCGGCGATGGCGACCGCAACGCGGACCGCAGCGCCGGCCACGACTCCCGGCCCGCTTCCAACAATCGTCGCGTCGCCCGCTCGCGATCCGCGTATCGCTGCGAGTCCAACGCTTGAATCCATTGTTCGACGGCGAGCATCTGGGCGGCCACTGGCGCCGGCGACTGAAGCGGCAACGCCAAGGCCACGGACAGTGCCGCGAGCCAACCGCCTCGAAAACTTCGCGCAAGGCGTCGCCGGCTGCTGTGAGTACGCGTCTCGTCGCGCCGCTGCGGACTGTGGTCGCCGAGCTGGCCACATCGTTTCTGCCGCGAACGGCTGTTCCACCCGCGAGCGAACATGTCGGACCTCTGTGAATTGCCGTGGGGCGCCCATCCGCTTCCCCGATTCTACACGACGGGCTTTTGGGTGCCTTGCTGTCACCCGACGAGGCCGCTCTTGGGACCGAAGGTTACCGTAGAGGCGAAAGTTGCCGCGAACCGCCTATTCAACCGCCACGATGCCATTCCACGTTGAACCTCCCAAGGCGCCAGGACGCAGAGTCCGCATTCCGCCCGGAGTCGCCAAACTGCTTAGAACTGCGTCCTGCACGACGACTATTCGCGTCGCGCCGTCTGGGAAAAGTTTGCCGGTTGTATCGATTGTCGCAAGTTTGCCGGTCGTAGGGCCGATACCTAGGGAGCCGAGATTTCGAGTCGGCAGGGCCGCGCGAAGCGCGGACCGAACGCGGCGATGGGGAATCTGGGGGGCCGGTCTCCCACGCCACCGAACGCAACCTCAAGGGATCGTCTTGCGATGCGACGGCAACTACGCAGCTCACTGGTTTGGGTCCTCACCGCGCTTTCGGCCGCGACCGGGTGCCATCCGGCCAAGCCGTTCTACCTGCGGGAGACGGGCGATCTTTCGCACTACCTGGACAAGGCGACGGAGATCGAACATCCGGATGTCGACGCTCCGCGGTTGGCGGAAGTGGATCAAGCGGTCGCGCCGTTCACCGTGACCAACCTCGACGAGATGGAAATCTGGGAGTTGGGGTTGGAGGACTGTGTTCAGGTCGCGTTGCAAAACAGCAAGGTGATCCGCAACGCGGCCTCGATTCAAGCCAACTTCGGGTTCGCGGCCGCCTTGGTCGACCGTACCGGCCAGTTGCCCACCGTCTATGACTCGGCGTTGGTCGAGTCCCGTTCGGGCGGCGTGAGCCCCTATCTTGGCCGCGGTGCGGCGGGCACCCGCAGCTTTTTCTCGTCGCTGCAAGGCAATTACGGCCCCGAGCCGACCGACCGGGCGGAAAACGTCGGTGGCGTGGAAGCGGCATTGGCGGAATTCGACGCCCAGTTCTACTCCAGTTTCAACTTTGGCAACACGCATCGGCCAAGCAACTCGCAGTTCGGTGTGGCGGGTGTCAGTTCCGGGCATGACGGCGCCTTTGAAGCGACGATCGCCAAGAAGACGGCGGGCGGCAACCTGTTCCGTGTGTCCTCCAACGTCGACTCGAGCTGGAATAACCAGCCCTCGGTGGCTCGGAACTTGAGCGGTGTCTATACGGCGACCACGTCGGTCGAGGCACGGTTTCCGTTGCTTCGCGGCCGTGGCGAACAGATCAATCGCATTCCGGTTGTCCTGGCCCGCATCAACACTGATATCAGCTTGGCCGACTTCGAAGCGTCGGTGCGCAACCTGCTGATGGATACGGAAAACGCGTACTGGGATCTGTACTTCTCCTACCGCAGCGTGGAAGCGGCGAAGATCGGACGCGACAGCGCCCAGGTCACTTGGAAGAACATCTACGAAAAACGCAAATTCGGCGCCTTGGCGGACCAAGACGAAGCCCAAGCTCGCGGCCAGTACTTCCAATTCCGGGCCCAGTTGGAATCTTCGCTCCGCGATGTTTGCAACAACGAAACACGCCTTCGCTGGCTGATGGGTTTGGCGGCCACCGACGGCCGCATCATCCGGCCGAAGGATGAACCGACGACCGCCCGTGTCGAATTCGAGTGGACCGAGGTTCATGCCGAATCGCTCTTCCGCAGCACAGAGCTCCGCCAACAGAAGTGGCGGATCAAGCAGCGGGAACTCGAGTTGATCTCCGCCAAGAACACCCTCCTGCCGTGGCTGAGTGTGTCGACGGTCGCCAGGGCTGTCGGCGTGGGCGACACGATCATCTCCGCGAACCGCAACGGGGCCGACATCACGAACGTTACCACCACCAACGGCTTGCCGGATCCCTCGGGCGCTATCGGCTCGAACGCCTTCCAATCGATGACCGGCGGCGATTATTCGGAAGCGTTTGTGCAGCTCGACTTCCTCCCGCCCCAATTCGGCGCCCGTCGCGAACTTTCGGCGGTCCGCAACGCCCAGCTCGGACTCGCCCGTGCCAAGGCGCATCTGGAAGACATGGAGCTAAACCAATCGCACCTGATGTCGACCGCCATCCGCGAATTGGATGCCAACTACACCATCGCTCAGACCAACTTCAATTGGTGGGCCGCGACGCAGAAGGAAGTCGAAGCGTTCGAGACGTTGTACGAAGGCGGCAAGGCGACGCTTGACCTAGTCCTGGAAGCCCAACGCAAACGCTCGCAGGCCCAAGCCCAGTACTACCGGTCGCTCACCGACTACAACAAGGCGTTGGCCCAAGTCCACTACCGCAAGGGCTCGCTGCTCGAACACAGCAACGTGTTCCTCACGGAAGGCGAATGGCCAGTGAAGGCGTACGACGACGCGATCGAAAAGGCCCGGGCACGAGACGCCGCGACCTATATGAACTACGGCTGGACGCGTCCCCGAGTGATCAGCCAGGGAACGGTCGAGCAACACACCGGCACCGCGGAACGGGAAGCTCAAAAGGCGGAGCTCAAGCAAGTCCTGCCGATTCCGACCGAGGATGGAGAGGGCAACGAAGAGGAAATGGACGATGCCCAGGCTCCCGAAGGACCGGTGACGAAGACGGCTCCCGCCAAACCGGCCCGGAACATCTTGCCCGCCAGTGCCTCGAAGCCGCTGAAGTAGATCGGCTGTTGAGTTAGATCGGCTGCTCAAGTACATCGGCTGCTGAAGTAGATCGCGACCCTTCCTGGATAAAGGCTGATGTTCCTCACCCTGGACGGCGTCGACGGCGCCGGGAAATCGACGCAAGTCGAGCGGCTGGCGGCTTGGTTCCAAGCCGCTGGCCACGAAGTGGTTCTCTGTCGCGACCCAGGCACCACGCCGCTTGGCATGGAACTGCGCAAGATCCTCCTCCACCGCGAGGATCTGGGCATGGATCGCCGAAGCGAAATGTTCCTCTACATGGCGGCCCGGGCCCAACTGGTCGAAGAAGTGATTCGGCCCGCGCTGGCTGCCGGCAAAACGGTGATCTCCGATCGGTTCCTGCTTGCCAACGTCGTCTATCAGGGCCACGCCGGCGGACTCGACCCGGCAGTGCTCTGGCAAGTCGGCCGCGTCGCCACGGACGGGGTCGAACCCGACTTGACCGTTGTGCTCGACCTACCGCTGGAAGTGGCCGCCGAACGTCTCGGGCCGGTGCGCGACCGCATTGAGAGCCGCGGACCCCGCTACTTGCAGGCGGTGCGCGACGGATTCCTCGCCGAGTCCCGCCATCAACCGCGAATTGCGGTCATCGACGCTCGCGGCGATGCGGACGCCGTCTTTTCCCAAATCCGCGCCGCGGTGCTCGTTCACTGCCGCCTTCATTGACGGCGCTCTTCGTTGCCAGTTGACGGCCCTCTTCGTCAATGCCCATCTTCGTTTTACGGCCGAGCCGTAGCTGAAGGCCGGGCCTCCGAGCCAATCACGACTGCCGCCTCGAATCCGGCGTTCAGTCCAGCCGGCGCCGTCGGTTTCCGGTAAACGCAATACCGTGTACCACGAAGCACACGAGGAGCACGAAGATCACGGAGAATGAAGCGTTTGATGCCAACTTTTTTCCCGGCCCAAGGTGCCGGTG
>CAIXSC010000993.1 GCA_903921945.1 uncultured Planctomycetaceae bacterium | reverse complement strand
GTGGCCGGAGCGCGCGAACCAATGAACCAATGAACCAATGAACCAATGAACCAATGAACCAATGTTCGTTTGTCTCTCAGCCAATGCCTCGCGATAGAACCGTATTCCTCCGTCCACGCAGATTTCCCCGCGATACACCATCGGCCGCAGCCAAAACGATCCAGCAAAAGCCGCTTTCCGCTTGATTCACCATCGCCAATCCGTCGAAAACCCGCTTCCGCTCCCGCCATTCGCATCGAAAAGCCTCATTTCGTGGAATCGACCGATTCGCTTGACACAACCCCTTGCGATGGCCAGAATCTTAGCACATCGGAAAATGGTGATAATAGGCCTGAGTCTACCGAATAGTCCTTTCGTTTCAGACCAGAGGTGCTCAAATGAAAATGCCAATCGTTTTTGGGGTCGTTGCGCTGATCGTCATGACGTTCGGTGCGAATGTACTATTTTCGCAGGACTTGGACAAGAAGAAGAAAACCGCTGCGTTTACACTTGCGGGCGTCGAGTACTTTCATCGGTTTTCGAGAGACAATTTGCATGAATACACGCCCGCTGGCCAGGATGATTTGATGGCATGGCAAGACATGGTGACGATCAACATCTATCCCCAGGCAAAGGACGAGGCCGCCCTGGCACAGACAGCTGAAGCGGTCCTGAACATTTACAAGGAGAATCGAGCGCAGATTCTCACGAAAGACTATGTTCCCCGTTTGAAAGACAAACCGGCAGAGCATTTGATCGTTGCGGGTTTCGGTCGCCCTGAATTCATCGAGGTAACGTTCGCCCGCTTCAAAATACATGATAGCGCGGGCAGGGCCGTGATCTACTCACGCCGTGTGTACGGCAAGAAGAACGCAGACGAAATGAACGCCTGGCTCGAAAAGAATGGTATGGCGACGGAGAAGGCATTGATGAAATGGGACGAGATGCCGAAACTGACCGTCCGCAACTCGATACCGGGGAAATGAGCGACAGACCTTGCGGTGCCATGTAACTGTCTGGCGAACCGATGGCCATTTGACTCGTCTCTCAGCGAGTTCGGGGTGTTGTCGAAACACGCGAAGATGCAGGTGCGTTCGATCAGTCGAGAAATGCGTTCCGAACAGAGTTCCGAAACCTGTTTCTCGTGCCTCGAGTCGCGTTAGCGAACGATCCCGAACAACCTTATGACATGGTAGGTTATATCGTGCCATCCTTAAAGCACGGCTCACTCTCTGGCGGTATAGCTGTCGAATATTACATGGGCAGGTGCTAAGGGCGAACCGTATTCGGCTCGATCGATCGTGTCACGGGATTCTTTATTGCAATAACTGCCTTGGCCCCGTTCACCTTTACTGCCAGGGTTCATTTTTCCGATCAAGGGAAGCCATGGGCTTTTAGTTCTCGCAAGTCACCAGTGGCCACTCGCTGGCGTGCAACTGCCGCTGTTTGGGATTGACCAGGCATTGCCGTCCAAAAGCCGGCTACACTCGGCAATTAGGACGATGGGGCGACCACAGCCTCGTCGTTTGGTGACACATGTGGCGGAGCGGCGTAAGCCGCCCGGCCAACTGGCGAAAGTGGGGCCCCTCGTCGCCAACTGCCAATGGTGGGACATTGGCTCAATGTTCACATCTTGCGGCGTGCCGGACGGCTTACGCCGTTTCGCTTGACCTCGGGACTGGAAGCGCCCCAATCAGGGCGGAAAGGCCGCTATTCGTTTACGACCGGTTTCCCGCCTCCCCCGTCTACGTGGCGCATCATGCGAAAGTTCGGTCACACTCGTACGGTGTCCTCCGGTAATCGGCGTGCTCAATCATCCGTGTCCCTGGCCTCTGTTCATCGCTCCTCAACCCACGCTTATCGCGCGACGAGGTCGGAGATATCCCTGTCGCACGGGAGCGAGGCGGACTTCTCTAGCGTCCCATCTTTCCCGACGTTATAGGCGGTGATCGTCGCGCCGTTATAAGCGGTCACCAACAGGTACTCGGCTTGGGGAGAGAGCGTGAAGCCCCATGGAATCTTGTCGGCCGGAGTGCGGCCGATCAGCGAGATATCGCCCGACTCGTTGATCCGGTAACGCGTGATGGAGTCGAAGTTCTGTTGATGGCCCCGAATTCCCGCGAACAGATAGCGCCCATCCGGCGTGATGACAATGTCGGACGAAGACAATCCTTGTTTGGGTTCGTCAGCGGTCAAAGCGTCACACACTGTCCGGAACTTCAAGCGACCGGCGGAGTCGTGATCGTAAACGGACACACCAAGATGCTGCTCGTTGCTGAAGTAAACAACTGGCAGGGTGGGATGAAACGCGAGATGCCGCGGACCAGTGCCCTCTGGAGGCATCGCGTTCGCGGGATCAAGCGGCGTGACATTGCCAGCGGCCGGGTCGAACCGATACTGGAGGATCGCGTTGTTTTCTTTGACGTAGGGAACATAGAGAAAGCGGTTGTCGTTGGATGTAAGGATACTGTGGGCCGTCTTCCGACCCTCGTTGCGGCCAGCCGCCCATTTACCGACGGCGCCTTTTCCGTCCAATTCGTAGACATCGATCGCCCCGCTGCCATAGTCCGCACTCAGTAGAAAACGACCCGCGCGATCGGTGCTGAGGTAGGCCGTGCCGTGCTTCAGCTTGAACGACTGAAGGCTGGAAAAACCACCGGCGGGTGTCAACGTGACCGCGGTCGCCGAGACGCTATCCACGGGGCCACCACCCGCGCCGACATAGAGGATCGGTTGGGTGGGATGCGTCGCGATGGTACGGGCGTCAAAACCCAGGTCGACTTTCGACTCGACCGAGAGTTCGAGCCCTGTCGGTGCGGGCTTCGCGGCGACGATCCACAACTGTTTTGTGATTGGACTTGGCGCATAGACGTGAAATGGCGGTTCGGCGTTCAAAACCGAGGTGACGGCCAGCAGCAAGAGGAAGAGCGAATGGGTAGGTTTCATGGCTTGTTACGGGCCTCCTTGACGGCGTCGATCGAGACGAGGCCGAGCCGTCCGAAAACCGGCCGCTGGCGATGAACCGGCTGAATGAACCGGCTGAATGAACCGGCAGGGGAAGGCGATGCGGCCTATCGGGGTGGCGGGGGAAGGGCGAGTTGGCCGCGGTTCGATGGATAGAGGGTCGCCACCAAGCGTTTAAGATCCTGGTGCGATTGCTGGAAGGCCGGATGAGTTCCCAGCGTTTGATAGGCCGGATCCCGCGCGACTCGGTCGTAGCGTTGGAGTGGCAAATCGAAGTCGCGAGGATTCACGGGTGGCGGTCCCTCGAGGAAGCTCGCCGGCAACGCCAAGTACTGCCGCCAGTGATCGTCAACCAGCGCGAGCAGTCTGCCGTAACTGGCTGCCAAATCACGGCGGGCCGCTACCAGTTCCGCGCTCGGCGGGCTGGGATTGAGGCTGGTTGGCGGTTCCACGC
This sequence comes from uncultured Planctomycetaceae bacterium, assembly GCA_903921945.1. GTDB lineage: Bacteria > Planctomycetota > Planctomycetia > Pirellulales > Pirellulaceae > CAIXSC01. The sequence continues at coordinate 11,774 of CAIXSC010000993.1, read as the reverse complement.
TGGGCTTCGGGATGGGAGCTAGGGCAGGGGCGGGCGTCACCGACGGGCTACCCTGCGGACGCGTATAGGCCGTGATCTGTGTCAATAACCGCTCGGCGGTCGGCGGTATCGCGACGACGGCGCCTGGGATGGGCGGTGTCGGCTGCGCGGTCGCGTAAAAGGCGGCTGCCGCCGCTCCATCGAGCTGCATGACCGAGCCGTCCAACGCGAGACCGGCGAAGAGGCCGCGGCTGCGGGAATAGGAGTAGATCTCGGCTTTGAGACCGATATCGGTCGCAGCGGCCGCCTGTCGACCAACCGGTCCGGCCGCCGCCGCCACGTCCGCTCCCAGCGTCAGTTTGCCTTTGAGCAAAGTCTCGATGCTGCGAGCTGTCTTGAACACCAAGACAAGGTCCGATTGTTGCACGCCCGCCTGCCAGCCGACACTTCCGCCTGTGATCGTCACGAACTTCGGCGGCTGCCAGACGCCCTGCGGGTCGCGGACCACGACCACCCCGTGTCCATGTTTAACACCCAATACAAAGCCGCCTTTCAATAGGCTAGGGACGATCACCAGCCCCTGGGTGTCTGCCAGCAGGGCGCTCGGAATCGCCTTGCCCGGTTCGGCCATCACCTCGTCGAGGACTTGGGTGGCGGACATAACGATTTGCGTTTCCACTTCCCCAAGCGGCGGCGCCGCGAGCGGTCGGCGCTGAAACAGTTGGCCGTGCGCGGTTGGCGTCTGGAACCCGCCCGTGATTCCCGACAGTCCCAGGGCCATGAGCGCGGCGGCCGCGAGCCCCGCAAGACGGGCCAACGGGGACCCGTGTATCGCGATCCGTTGCATGGTGTCGACTCCATTCGCAGGTAGAGGGCCCAACCGTCCGTGTGGCGCCGCATCGACAAGACGCGGGTCAGGCGAGTATGCCGTCGATCCGTTCGCCCGCGACATCGGTCAGCCGGAAATCGCGGCCGGCGAAACGATAGGTTAGCCGCAAGTGATCCAATCCAAGCAGATGCAAGATCGTCGCATGCATATCATGCATGTGGACCTTGTTTTCAACCGCCGCGAATCCAAAGTCATCCGTGCGGCCGTAGGCGAATCCCGGTTTGACACCGGCGCCGGCGAGCCACATCGTGAAGCCGCCCGGATTATGATCCCGGCCGGTGCCGTTGGCTTGAGCATACGGCGTGCGACCGAATTCACCGCCCCACCAGACCAAAGTGTCCTCCAGCAGTCCGCGGCTTTGGAGATCGTCAAGGAGCGCGGCGATCGGCCGGTCGCAGGCGCGAGCGTGATCGGCATGTTTGGGAAGATTCGAGTGCTGGTCCCACGCCGGGTTCGCCGTGTTGTCGCCATAAGTGACTTGAATGTAGCGGACCCCCGCTTCCGCCAACCGACGCGCAAGCAGGCATTGGCGGCCGAAATTCGCGGTCGCCGGGTCGTTCAAGCCGTACTCGGCGAGCGTCGCGGCCGACTCCCTGCCAAGGTCCAGCACGTCCGGCGCGTTGTTTTGCATCCGCCATGCGACTTCGTACGAGTGGATGACCGCGTCGAGTTCACTGTCGCGTCCGCGGGCGGCCACCTGTTCGGTATTCAACGTTCGCAACAGGTCCAGTTGGCGCGCTTGTTGGCCGTGGTCAAACCGTGGATTGGCTAAATTGCGAATCGTCGCCTCGGTAGCTGGCGAGCCCGCTTTTCCGAGAGCCGTTCCCTGATAGGCCGCAGGCAAGAACGCCGAACCGTAGTTTCGCGGTCCGCCATTACCCGCCGACGGCGCGATCGACACAAATCCCGGCAAGTTCTCGTTCTCGGTCCCCAGTCCGTATGTGATCCACGAGCCCATCGACGGGCGAATAAAGTTGGTCGAACCACAATGCAGAAACAGCGTTGCCGGCCCGTGGGCCACCCCTTCCGTATGCAGCGAATGCACGAAGCACAGCTTGTCCGCCCGCGCGGACGTGTGGGGGAACAGGTCGGATCCCCAGCGGCCCGATTGGCCATACTGTTTGAACTTCCAGGGCGACTTCATCACCCGATGCGTCGAGGCCCGCTTGCCCGTGTTGGCTAGCACCCGCGCATCATCGAACGGCATCGCCTGGCCATCATGCTTCTCGATGAGCGGCTTGTGGTCGAACGTGTCGACGTGGCTCGGGCCGCCTTGCATAAAGAGAAAGATCACTCGCTTGGCACGTGCCGGCACATGCGTCGGCCGCGGCGCCAGCGGATCGAGTGTGTTCGACGAGTCGGGCGAGGCGCCAAACGCTCCCGAGCGCGCCGCGCCGGTCGCGGCTGACTCGGCCCGCTCCTTCGCACCGGCCTCGGATAGTAAACCGCGCAGCGCCAAACCGCCGAAGCCGCACGCGAGCGACTCAAGCGCCACCCGACGGCTCGGCGACGAGCCCGGATTGAGTGCCAGCGGGCGCGACTGGTTGGCGGGTCTTGGAGCCAGGCGAGGTCGCATCGAGAATTGCTCGTCCATAGATGGTTTCGCCAGGGCGCGCCAACGGGCGACGCCCCCTTCCTAAGTGGATATCGGTGGTTACTGGTAGCGGAAATCAATCGTCCCGAACAATGCTTGCACCCACAGGGTCCAAGCCGGCTCGGCGGCCCCTGCCGCCGCCGCCCGCGTGTCACTCACAAACCGCACAGACGCCTCGCGCTCGTGGCTCGAAGGCATCCGCCCCATGACTCGCGTAAACAGGGACAGCACGCGATCGGTATCGTCGAGATGCGGAGCGTCGGCGAGCGAGCGGCGCGCCGTTTCACGCGCGCGGTCGAGAACAAACGGGTGATTGCGGAGGAACAAGGCTTGCGGCGCCACGGTGCTCGTCGAGCGACGACCAGTCGACAAGCTCGGGTCGGCAAAGTCGAACGCCTCGAAAACTTCGGGCAATACATTACGCAAGACGGGCCAGTAAACGGACCGACGGCGGGAATCATGCTGGTAACCATAGTCCGCCGCCAATCCCGGCTTCAACAACGGCCCCCCCATCGCCATGTCCAACTCGCCGCTCGCCCACAGAAGCGTGTCCGCGATCGCTTCGGCGTCCAGTCGCCGGCGGTTGGCGCGGGCGAACGCTCGGTTCTCCGGATCGGCGGATGCGGACGGTCCCTGTTCCTCCAAACGGTAAACCTGGGACAGCGCCAACTCGCGAACCAGCCATTTCACCGATCCCTCATGGCTCTGGAAATCGAGTGCCAGCCGATCGAGCAATTCGGGATGCGAAGGCAATTCCCCCGTGGTGCCGAAATTGTCCGTCGTCCGCACCAACCCGGCGCCAAACATCCAATGCCACACGCGATTGACCATCACCCGGGCGGTCAGCGGATTGCGGGAACTGGCGAGCCAATCGGCCAGTTGTCGCCGGCCGCTCTCGCCGGCGGCGATCGCTGGAAAGGGCTCGTACAGCGCCACCTGCGGCACGCCTCGGGCCACTGTCGGTCCACGATTGGCGACTAGGCCGCGGATGTGCACGTACGTGTCGCCCACCTCATCGCCCGATTCCTCGCGAATCGCCACATAAGTCGGCCGTTTGGGCCCCGATTGCGTCAGCCGTTTGAGTTCCGCTTCCATCGCTTTCAACGACTCGTCCGCCGCCCGGACGTCTGGCGATGCGGCCTTCTCTTTGGCTGGTTCGTTGGGCGCAGGCTTCGCAGCCTGGGCGGTCGTCGTGGCGTTCGCGGTCGTCGTGGCGTTCGCCGCCATCGCGACGTTCGCGGCCATCGGCAGGAACTGCGCGGCATCGACGATCACATGTCCCGTCGTGCCTTCGTTCGACACCATGACGAAGCCCTGCCCGTTGGCTTCGAAACGGTGAGTCCCAAGGGAAATCCACAGGCCATCGATCGGCGCAGGGCGACGTTGATCGACCAGGATTGTCTTTTCGCCATCGGCGCTGAAAACGGAGACGGGAACGGCGTCCGCGCGGTTCCCGCCCGCCGAGTAGGCAAGCCGCACTTCATACATGCCGGCGGCAGGCAACTCGGGCTGAAATGTCACGGTCTTTTCACCCTTGCCTTTGGCTTCATCATGTAGATAACCGTCCAGAACCCAGGCGGGTGTGAAGTTGGAAGCTTGCCAAGCTCCAACCTTTCGGGCTTGAGTATCATCGACGACGATGCCGGGGAGATCCTTGAGCGACGTCACGACTTTTGCCGACGCAGCCACCGGCTTGTCCTTGCCTCCCGCCAGTTTGGCCGCGTCACGCAGCGACTTGATGCGGCCTTCGAGCGCTTTCACTTGCGCGTCGTGACGCAGTTGCTCGGACTCGCGCTCTGGCGGCAATGGCAAGGGAAGCTCAAGCCATTTGGAAACATTCGAGTGTTCCATCGCCTTCGTGCTGCGGAAAATGCCAGCCAAGGCGTAGTAGTCGCGGGTTGGAATCGGATCGAATTTGTGGTCGTGGCAGCGAGCGCAAGTCAACGTCTGGGCCAGCAGGCCTTTGCCGATGACGTCCAACTGCTCGTCCACGTGATCCATGCGCAGTTGCTTCTTGTCCTGCTCCTCCAGGTTCGTGTTGCCGAGTGCCAGGAAACTGGTGGCGATACGCTGGCGGCGGGACTCGTCCACGCCGGCGGCGGGCAGCAGGTCGCCCGCGATCTGCTCGCGAACGAACTGAGCGTAGGAACGGTCGTGATTGAACGACTCGATCACATAGTCGCGATACCGCCAGGCATCGGGAAGGACAAAGCCACGCAACGTGATCGACTCGGCGAAGCGGGCCACATCCAGCCAATGTCGTCCCCAACGCTCGCCAAACCTTGGCGACGCCAGCCAGCGATCGACGAGCCGAGCGCACGCGTCCGGCCCTTCTTCGAGCCGCTCGGCGCCATCACCCGAAACCGTGGCCGTTGCGAACCGCTGAGCGGCATCGTCGTCGGCATCGGCATCGGCATCGGCAACGCGGCCGGCGGCGTTGGAACCGGCCGTCGAGTTTTTCGGCTCGCGTTCCTCGATCGCCGCAACCCCGGCGGCGCCGGGTGGCAAACCGGTGAGATCGTAGGACAAGCGGCGGAGCAATGCGGCCGATGAGGCCAAGCGAGCCGGTTCCCAGCCCTGAGCTTCCCAGCGGGCCGCCAGGAAGGCATCGTAGGGCGTCAACGCGGTTGCCGGGCGGGACAGTGCCGGGGAGGCGCGAAACTCCGGCAGGCGATAGGCCCAATGCTGACGACCCGATTCGATGTCGATCTCCACGCGTTTGACGGGAGCGCTGTCGGTACGCGGATCGACAGCACCCGCTTTAATCCAGGACTCGAAGTCGGCGATAACCGTGTCGGGAAGTTTTCCCTTGGGCGGCATTTCCAGGCCGTCGTAACGCAAGGCGGCCAGCAGCAAACTGTTCGCCGGATCGCCTTCGACCACCGCCGGACCGCTGTCGCCTCCCAGCCGCAGTCCGGCCTTGGAATCCACTCGCAGGCCACCCTTGAGTTTGCCGGCCTTGTCGGCCTCACCCGAGTGGCAAGACTGGCAATGCTCGACTAACACCGGGCGAATCTTCCGCTCGAAAAAGTCAACGCCTTCATCAGCGCTTGCTGGAGAGCACGCGGCGAGTACCGCCAGCGTTGGCCCGAGCATCGCTGCGGCCACGATGGTTGCGAATGGTGCGAAAGCTTGGCGGCTCATGCAGTTCCTCCGCTCGGGAAAGTGGCCACAGGGCTGGCCGACTCTCCAATCCATCGGATTCCGCGGCTCTAAACGTGGTGATTGGTCTCGTCGCGAGGGGCTCGCCCAACGTAAAGTCTTGAGCGGCGAGTGTCCGTCGCCGCTTCCCAAGGTGACGCGAAGCGGTAGACGCTCGGAAAGTCCTTCGCTTTCAACGACGCCCCAGTATACCTTCGGTCGAGTTGTGAACGGGAGATCGACGGGCCTCAATCCCGTAATTCTACCAACAGGTCATCGGCTTGACGGTGGTCCAAGGCCACTACGGAGCCATCGGCCAGATCGATGGTCCAGGTGATTGGATCGGGCCGCCGAGGGCCCACACGAATCGGCTGTCCGACCGATAAAGCGAGCGTCGCGGCGGCCGGACCAAGCTGACGCACGATCGCTTGGTGGCCTTCGCGGAGCAAGGAAACACGGACGAGAGCGCCGGCCACGATTCGCTTGCCGTCGACAGGGATTTCCGCCCCATGCGGGTCGACCAGCGGATGTCCAAGCTTGTCATCGAGATAGTCCACAGCCCGTTCATCGTTGACATGTTCCAATTGGTCGGCGCGGCGGTGGAGGTCGCTCACCGGTGTGCCCAGCCGTTCCAGATAGGTTTCCCAAAGTCGATGGGCGCGGCGCAACCGCAGCGCCTCGTCGCGCCCCAAGTCGGTAAGACGCAGGCCCTCGCGGGAACACTCCACCCAATGCCCGGCGGCCAATGCCTCGCCCGCCCGCCGGAGCATGGTTGCGCCACATTCCAGCCGTTCGGTTAGCGATTTCCACGGCACCCATTCCCGGCCATCCCTGTGCATACATCCGAGGATGTCCTCGCGGATCGTCTGCGGGACAGCGCGGCGGCGGGCCAGCCAACGGGCGGCGAGTCCATGTTCGGGAGCCACCGCCCAAACGGCGGCGAACTGCAGTGTGCCCGCGACCACGATGGCAGAGCCCGGCGCGACATTCAGCCACTCCGAGACAGCGTAACCGAAGAGAAAACTCGTCAGGCCAAACAGCGCCGCAGCCCACAGCATCGCACTCAAACGACGACATATCAGGAGCGCGGTGGCTGCCGGAGTGATCAGCAGCCCGACCACCAAGATGACACCTACGATATGCACGCCGCTAACGACGACCAGCGAGGTACACGTTGTTAGTACATAGTCCAACGCGGCGACAGGAACGCCAAGCGACGCGGCCATCACCGGATCGAAGCTGGTCAACTGTAGCGAACGGAAACCCAGAATGACGGCCGCGAGCACCACGGCGGCGACAGCCGCCATCATCCATAGATCCGCCAGTTCCACCGCCAGTAGATTGCCCGTCACGAAATGCAGCAAGTCGATGTGGATGTAATGGCTGAACAGCGACGCGATCAGCCCCCCCAGCGCAAAGATCCCTGTGTACATGATGCCAATGGCCGCGTCCTCTTTAACTCGCGACTGCCGCGACACCAAGCCGACCAGCCCTACAGTTGCCAAGCCGGCGATTAGTGCGCCGACGAGCATCGCGGGCGCGTGCGCTTCAAGTCCAAACAGCCATTTCATGAGCAAATAGCCGATCACCACTCCCGCCAGCATCGCGTGGGCCAACGCGTCGCCCAGGAATGCCATGCGACGCAAGACAATGAAACAGCCCATCACGCCGCAGACGATCGACACCAGTGAGCCGGCCAGCAACGCGCGGGCCACATGCGCATGAGTCGCATGCCATGCCGCCGCTGCCTCCCACCAATCGCTCATGGCTCCTCCCCGCGGCCGGCCAGCAGCCGGGAAAAGACCCTCAACCGCCCCTCGTAAACTTCGGCCAGCAACTCTTGGTCTAGCACCGCTGGCGGCGGCCCGTACGCATAAAGCCGCTGTTTGATGAGCAACAAATTGTCGAAGTACTCGGCGGCGGTCGCCAAGTCGTGATGCACGACGACCAGCGTTCTTCCCGCTGCCCGCATCCTCGATAAGACCTCCAGAATCGCCCGCTCGGTGGCCGCGTCCACGCCCGCGAACGGTTCATCCAGCAACAGGATTTCGGCTCCTTGGGCCATCGCCCGCGCCATGAATACCCGCTGCTGCTGTCCCCCCGACAACTGGCCGATCCGCCGATCGCGGTACTCGGCCATACGCACCGTCTCCAACGCTTCATCCGCCGCGCGATAATCGTCGGCGGACGGCTCGCGCCACCACGGAATGCGACCGTAACGTCCCATCAAGGCCACTTCGCGAACGGTGACCGGAAAGTCCCAATCCACCGCGCCCCGCTGCGGCACATACGCCACTCGACCGGCGGCCCTCTCGAGTGGCTGGCCAAAGATGCGGACGCGTCCGAGGTCCGGCCGCAAGAATCCCAGGATCGCCTTCACGAGCGTCGATTTGCCAGAGCCATTGGGGCCAATGATGCCGACCAACTGGCCGGCCCCGATCGCGACCGAAATGTCCAACAGCGCCGCGACCTGCCCGTAACTGACCGTCAAATGTTCGATTTCGATCGCCGGCACGTTTGTCCCGTTCATCGCAACGACTCCACGATCGTGACGATGTTCTCGCGCATCATGCCGAGATACGTTTCGCCCGCCGAGCCTGGCGGCCCCATCGAATCGGAGTAGAGCTCGCCGCCGATCCGCACGCCCGCATCCGCGGCAATCGCTCGGACCGCTTTGGGATTCACGCTTGTTTCCACAAAGATCGCCTTCACACCAAACCGGCGGATCGACGCGACCGTCTCGCGCCGCCGCTCGGGGGTTGCGCCGCCGCCAATCTCCTCGCCGGTGCTCCATCCCGTCGGCGCCGCGCTCCGCAGTCCGTACGCGCGGCAAAAATAAGCAAAGGCGTCATGACTGGTGACCAGCACACGCGATGATGGCGGAATACGCGACAGCTCGGCGCGGGCCCACATGTCCAACTGTTCCAACTGCTCGCGATAAAGTCGGGCCCGCGCGTCATACTCGGACGCATGTCGCGGATCGATCCGCTTCACCGCGTCTCGGATGTTGCGGACGTACACCATCGCATTGCGCGCCGAGAGCCATGCGTGTGGGTCGAACCCCGGCCCATGCGATGGTGCCACCTCGTTGCGGCTCGACGGGTCTGCCACCGCCCCTTGGTCCTCGTCGCTGCTGGCTGCTTCGTCCTCAGGCTCGGCGGCCAGCGGCGCCACCCCTTCCACGCAACTTACGAGCGGTCGGCGGGCTTGGCTGGCCAGCCGCCGCATCCAATCTTTTCCCTCGAGATGCCAGCCGTTCTCGAGACACAGATCCGCCCGCGCTACCAGCTCCGCGTCGCCCGTTTTCAGCTCGTAAAGATGCGGGTCTTGGCCCGCGGCAAGCACACTGCGAACGTCGCATCGGTCGCCAACGACTTGGCGAGCAAAATCGGCAACCTGCGTGGTCGAGCACACGATCAACAGCCGCCGCGTCGCCCGTCGTCCATCGCCTTCATCGCGCTGAACGCCAGACGAACCGATCTCGGAAGGCTTTGACCGTGTGGCGGTTGGGTCCCCGCCCAGCTGTTCGCCGCCCGCCTGTTGGTCTGCGGTCGATAGCGAGTCCCAGGACACGCCGCCTTGGGCGGACTGGCGAGCCAACAAGCTGTATCCGCCGACCACCAAGCCGATCACGAGGCAGACGGTGGCCGCGAGTACGGGACGGAGCCAAACCATGCCGGATTTCGATTCGCAGAAAAAAAGATTTTGAACTGTCAAAAATCTAGTCCCTGCCGCTGTGTGGCGTCAAGCCGCCGCGAGGGGCTCGCCGTCGAACGCTCCGTTGTTGGCAAGTTGCTGTTCGGACGCCATCGGGACGCTTGCTGTTTAAGTTGGCGGCGGGGACAATCCGGGCGTTGGCTGTTGATTTCAGGGAATTCCCGACATGCTTGTCCGCGTCGCCGTGTTCGTACTGCTAGTCGGGGCGACCTTGTTGTTCGAACTCGGGTTGCTTGCGTACGCCGCTTACGTGCTTGCGGGGTTAGTGTGGATGAGCCACGTGTTGGCCCGTTCATGGGCTAAAAGCGTGGTGGTGCGTCGGGAGTGTTTGCGGACGACCGCCGAGGTGGGCCAAGTGGTTCCGGTGCGTTTGGAGGTCGCCAATGCCGGACGGTGGCCGATCGGTTGGGTTTTGGTGGAAGATCTGTTGCCCGCGGACACGCTGGTACACAGTCGCTTGCGGCTGACCGGGGAGCGTTTGCTGCTATGCGGTTTGCGCGGAGGCGAAAAGCGGTCGCTCTATTACCAGGTTCAATGCCAACGGCGCGGGTATTACCAACTGGGACCGTCCATGGTTGAAACGGGGGATTGGTTTGGCTTGGAACGTTGGTTCGCGGAAGGGGCCGAGCCTGATTTTCTCCTGGTCTATCCCGAGGTATTGACGGTCGAGGGCTACGACATCGCATCGCGACGGCCGATGGGCGAGGTGCGGTTGACGCATCGTCTATTCGAAGATCCGACACGAATCGCGGGCGTGCGAGCCTATCAAGCGGGCGATCCTTTGAACCGCATTCACTGGCGGGCCACGGCCCGCACAGGGCAATTGCATAGCAAAGTCTACGAAGCGTCGACGGTGGCCGGAGCGGCGATTCTGCTCGATTTCCATCACAGCGCCTACGATCCGCGCCACGAGCCCGTGCGGTCGGAGCTCGCGGTCACCGCGGCGGCTTCGTTGGCGAACTGTCTTTTCCAGCTTGGCCAGCAGGTAGGGTTGTTGACCAATGGCCGGGACGCGGCGGACCGACTTCGAATCGACGGGTGCGCCCGCGACTGGCGGACCCGGGATAGCGCGCGGGCCAGCGTCTCGATGGCGGCGGAGCGTGATCGCCGAAGGCCGCTGGTGTTGCCGCCACTGCCCGGTCCCGAGCGCTTTCGGGAAATCCTCGAGACATTGGCACGCGTGGAACTTTCGGACGGTTTGGAATTCGCGGCGTTCCTCGGCGAGGTTGCGTCGCGTCTCCCGCGGGATGCGACCGCGATCGCGATCTTAGCTCGTGTTCCAGAGTCGGCGGCGATCGCGCTCGCGGGACTGAAGCGGCGCGGTTTCGCGGTCGCTGTGCTTATCAATGTCTACGATGAGCATGAATACGCGGTAGCCGCCGGGCCATTGATCGCGGCGGGCATTGACACTCGCCAGTTACGCGGCCCTGACGATATTCGCGCGATTTGCCGCCGCCAGCTTTCAGGGTAGTCACATGGCTCGCCGCTCCGCTGCCACGCTTACGGATTATCTGTTGATCGGGATCAACCCGGCGCTGGTGATGTTGATGTTGGGCGGGTTGGTCGGCTTCTTGCTCGAAGCTTTCTATCGCGGCGAATTCGATGCTCGATTGCGATTCATCTTCGCCATGTATGTCATGGGAAGCGTGGCGATCGCTCGCATTTCGATCGAGGAGGGGCGGGGACGCGCATCGCTATTCGCACTGCCGCTGGCCGTGGTTACCGCGCTCGCATTGGGGCGATTCGTTACTTACGCGGGGCCGCTAAGCGGGCTCGCCATGCCACTGAATTGCGGGATTCTGGCCCTGGTGTGGTGGAGCGCCGACCGACTGACCCGCGATTGCACCGTGATCGATGAGGCCGGTCATACGCCGGCGACAGGACTTTGGCAGGCGTTGCGCCAACGACGCAAGGACAGCGGCCTCGCCGGATTGTGGATCGTCTATTTCGCGCTCGCCGCCCTGCCGTTGTTCGGGTTCGGGCAGTGGTTTTTGCCCGATGGAGACGACTTGAGTCAGTCGCGCGCGTTCTGGTTCCTGGCGCTTTACTTGGCTTCAGCGCTATCGCTCTTGGCTTCGACTAGCTTTCTCAATCTCCGCAAATACCTGCGGCAGCGTGGTGTGGATGTGCCCGCGAGCATGACGTTGCGTTGGCTGGTCTGGGGAGGCGGAAGCATCGTAACGCTCTTGTTGCTGACCGCACTGTTGCCGCGACCGCAAGGTTGGAACAGCCCCTCCGAGATCGCTTTCTCTCCCCGAGATCTCAAGGTGTCTCGATGGGGTTGGGGAACCGAAGGTGTCCACGAAAAAGGCCAGTCTGGAAGCGGTCAGTCTGGAAGCGGTCAGTCCGGAAGTGGCCAGTCTGGAAGCGGCCAGTCTGGAAGCGGCCAGTCCGGAAGCGGTCAGTCTGGAAGCGGTCAGTCTGGAAGCGGTCAGTCTGGAAGCGGACAGTCTG
>CAIXSC010000992.1 GCA_903921945.1 uncultured Planctomycetaceae bacterium | reverse complement strand
GGTGCAGGCTGCGCTACGACTGGAGCGATCTCGTTCAGTATTTTGCGTAAGTGTTCGCCAACGAGCTCGAAAAAACCACGCGGGTTGCCACGTGGTCCGTCATAACCGTGGACGATTCCCTGCTTTTCGAGTTCCTTCCGGAATCTGTTGACTTTGAGGTATTGTGCGATGTCCTTAGGTTCGCGCGATGGGCAGGAGGCGTCGTGGAAGTAAAACGCGATCCATGGCAGTCCCGTCGACTTGAATTTCGTCAACGCGTCCCGGAACTCTTGGACTGTCCCTGACGGGTGTTTGTCCGTTGGTGTCCCAAAGCGCGCCCACATGATGCCCAGGTAGATGTGGTACTCGGGTGTCTGTCTGTCAACGACGAGTTGCGGTCCCGGTCCGACTTGGGAAACGACGTCTTTTTTCCAGTCGAACGCCACAAGGTGGATACCGCGCCAGCTCTCCGTTCGATTGATCGACGCGATCACCTCATGGACGATTTCGCGTTCTTTCGCGACATCCCCCGGCGACGACACGAAGACACAAATGCGACGTACCGACTCGAGGCCCGTGACGCCAGGCCCCGTGACGCCAGGCCCCGCGACGCTAGGCCCCGCGACTTTTGGGCTGGCGGCCACGCTCGAATCCCGTCTCTTGCGCATGTGGGCATCTTTCTCGGGGATGGGGACTCAAAGATCTGGCCGGACACCCCGAAAGCGTAACACCTCAGCCCCGACACGGGCAATTCGGCCAAACTATCACCGACAAAAACGGCCGTCCCGAGCGTTCGCCATTGGCTACCAGCACGGGACGGCCGCGGGTTGAGTTTCGTCCGCGCGAGGCGGACTGGAAAGCGGCCGGTTCCGTCTGGCAAAGCATCCACTTCGTCTGCGGAGCTGCGGGCGACACGGAAGCCCAGGTTATCGTTCCGGTTCGACGGCTCGTTCCTGTTGCGGTACGACGACTGGCAGTTCTCGGCCAGGTTGTTCCAGCTTCCGCCCCGGATCACCCGGTTCACGCCCATCGGCCACTCACCGTCGATCGTTGTAGCACGCGGGTTCGGAAACGCCAACTCTTCGTGCCGCCCGCCGTGGTGAAGGCGAACAGCGCCGTCGCTCGGTCCTGCAACGCTTGCTCGCTGATCTGTCCCGCTTCGTAGGCGGCTTCCAGATCCTGGAGGCGGCGGCGGAACCGGCGGCGGCTGCGATTGTTCAGTTTGAGGTGGGTGGGATAGACTCGGCAGCCGAGAAACTCGAAGCCGTGCCGTGTCGGTCCAATGATCGGCTCCGGCTTGATCTCCAGGAGCAGCTCGTTCTGGAGGAACTCGCCACAACGCGCGAGGCTCTCACGTAGTTCCGCGGACGTGGCGCCCCACAGAACGCAGTCGTCCATGTAGCGGACATAGCCCGGCGACCGGATGACTTCTTTAACGAAGCGGTCGAACCAGCCCAGGTAGAAGTTCGCCAAATGCTGCGACGTCAGACTGCCGATCGGCAGACCGCGGCCCGGTGACGAGTGGTACACGTCGAGGATTTGCCACAACAGCGCAAGCAATCGTTCGTCCTTGAATCGGCGCTCGAGGCGCTGGCACAGCACGAGGTGCGAAACGCTGTCGAAGTATTTGCGGACGTCGAGCTTCAGAAATGCGGGAAAACGGGCCGAAAAATGAACGGCGCGATGCAGAGCGGCGATGCGTCCCTTGCCTCGTCGGCAGGCGTACGTGTCGTCGATCAGGAATCGTTCGAGCAGCGGTTCGCAGATGTTCATGATCGCGTGATGCAGCACGCGTTCGGCGAAGCAGGGAGCGGTGATGGTCCGCTTCTTCGGATCATGGATCGTGAACTGAGTGCAGCGGCCGACCGGGAACTCGCCCGCCCACACCTGCTCCGCCATTTGCCGCAGGTTCCGCTCCAGGTCGGCGACGAACATCCGCGCGTCGGGCCGATCCCGCTTACCGCGGAGCGCTCGATAGGCGGCCAACTGCAGATTCCGCCGTTCAACGATCTGTTCCAGCAGGTTCGCCGCCCGTTTCATCCGTGACCTTTCGAAAGTTGTTCAGGAATTCCAAAACACGCGGGCCGTATTTTTCCAGCCGCGCTTCGCCGATTCCCGCGATCTGTTCCAGGTCGGACTTGTTCTTGACGCCGCGTTCGACCATCTGTGCCAGATGATCGTTGGTAAACACGGCATACAGCGCGACGCCGTCTTCCGCCGCGAGTGTCTTACGTAAGTTACGCAACGCTAAGTAGACGTCGAAGTTCTCCTTGCTGAGGATTTCCTTGTAGTCGATTTTCTTCTTGCCAACCAGCGGCGCGGCGTCAGTTGGAGCGGGACCGGTCGACGCTACGTATTCCACCCATACGGCCCAGAACGAGTTCGCCCCCTGATCGACCCATTGACGGTCGACTGCTAGCACGCGATGGCTTTGCACGAACTGGTTGAGCTCGCGTTCGGCCCAGTCTGCATGTCGGACGCGAATGGTGAAGACTTTGATGGGCATGACGCCTCCTGTGTGTATGGGTGTACACTATCGCCGGAGCG
>CAIXSC010000991.1 GCA_903921945.1 uncultured Planctomycetaceae bacterium | reverse complement strand
CCGCGTGGCGACCATTGTGGTCGACCCTGGAGAAACCGTTACGGTGACGTATACCAACACAAAGCTGGGCAAAATCACAATCGTCAAAGACACGCAACCGGACGCAGCGCAGGACTTCACGTTCGATTTCACGCGTCCGCCGGGCGGAGTGCCGGCGAGCGAGTCGTTCGACTTGGATGACGATTTGGACGCGACACTTTCCAATACGAAAGTTTACAGCGATTTGGCCCCCGGCCTGTATACGATCGGCGAGCAGTTAACCCCGGGATGGACGCTCGACTCGATCGCGGTCATCAATGACGCGACCAATGACAGCTCGTCCGATGTCGCGAATCGCAACGCGATGATCAATGTGGGTGCGGGCGAAGAAATCACGGTGACGTTTGTCAACCTTGCCACGCCGCTTGTCCAAGGCGTGAAGTTTCGCGACGACAACGCGAACGGAACGAGGCAATTGGGTGAACCGGGGTTGGCCGGGTTTTTGATGGAACTCTATCGGGACGATGGCGACGGGGTCTTCGAACCGATGGAGTCCATCGGCAATGTGGTCTTCCCAGGCCAGGACACGCTTGTGGGGACGGCCACCACGGACGCCTTCGGCGCCTACAAGTTGGGCGTGCTGAGCGACGCGGTGGCTGGGCAACGTTTCTTCATTCGGGAAAGACAGCAAGCCGGTTTCCGGGAAACGACGGCCGGTTTGCGAAACGCGGTGTATGCGGGCGGGTTCACGCCGCTTCCGAACCAGGACTTTGGCAACTTTTCCTGCACAGTGGACTTCGACCTGTCGACGGTCGACGCGATCACGCCGGTGAACGAGGGGATTTTGACGCTGCAATTGGAGGGCGGCGGCACGTTCACGGTGACGCGCAGCGACGGTCTGGCCTTCAACGCTTACGACCCGACCAATACGCAAACCAATTTGTTCTTCGGCAACACGGTCGCCAGCCGCTCGATTGACACGTTGGGGGCGACAGCGCGGGCGGACATTCGGATCACGGTGGCCGATGTGATCGCGAATACGGACAGCAATCCGAGCAACGACGTGCGGTTCCTGATAAACGTCATCGGCGCCCCAGCCAATGCCCGGTTGCGGTCGCTTAACGCGGTCAATGTCTTGACGTCGACGTCGGTGTTCCTGCAAGTCCGGGGAACCGCCTGCGGCGAGTTGATCGCGATTCGCGACGACGCCGACGCGACGGGCGCGTCCGACGCGAAGCGGATCGCCATCGGCAGCGTCTATGGACCGCTCAACAACGGCGCCCAGCCGCTGACCTTCGAGGGGATCCAGTACAAGGCGACGATCATCAATCCGCTGTTTGGCGGCAATCCGGCGATCGCGGGCATCCAGGTCTTCGCCGGTGGCGGCGATGACATCGTGCGTGTCGGTTCGGGCACCACGGCTCGGGATATCACGTTGCAGCAATCGACGATTTACCTGGGCGAAGGCAACGACTTTGCCCGAGTCGGCGGCCAACGCGCGACCATTTTCGGCGATCAGGGTGACGATCTGGTGATTGGCGGCGCGGCGGATGACACGATCTACGGCGGTTTCGGTAACGACCGGCTGTTCGGCAGTGGCGGGCCGGACCGGATCTTCGGCGACGACGGCAACGACCTGATCGGCGGCGGCGACGGCAACGACTCGCAATTGTTCGGCGGATTGGGCAACGACACGATTTCCGGCGGACGGGGCAACGACCGCATCAGTGGCGATGCGGGAATCGACACCGCCTATCGCGATAATTTTGATACGGCGGGTGTAACGACGTGCGAAATGGTGAATTCGCTTGGAGTATTGAGCGAAGCGCCGCAAGTGGATGGCGTGCTGCGAAATCTGATCGACGCGGTGTTTGACGATCTGGAATTGTCGGACGGAGACGAGGACCCGGCGATCGCCGACACGATCGATGAACTGCTGAACGCGATGTAGTGGTGGCAGCGGGAAAACGAAGCAAGCGGTGGAACGGTCGAAACCGTTCCCCCGCTCGCTCGCCAATCGCTCCCGTTACAGGTGCATCATGATTGCCGACAGCCTTCCGGGGCTGCCGGCAAGGTGTTCGGTTCGTGTTACGGGATCAGGTAGAAGCCGCCGAGGATCACGCCCGTTTCCGCCAAGGCCCCGCGGGCACTGAGCGGGAACGGCGGAATCATCCAGGGAGCACAACTGCCCGGCCGGTAGTAGCCCAAGGCGTACTGGCATTCCGACATCGGATGGATGCCCATGTTGTAGGGCAGCAAGGCGATGTTGGCGAAGAAGTGAGCGCCGGAGACCACCGGTTGGAAGATCGGACCGGTCGTGTGGCCATAGCGTTCCAACTGCTCGTCCTGGAAGTAGAGCGGTTTGTGGCACAGCGCGGACGCCTTCCAGGTCATCGTGATCGGTGTCCAGTTGCGGGCCGCCAACGCCACGTCATCGAGCCGGCATTCGCTGGGCACGCCGCACCACGCGGACAGGAAGCAGATGTCGTCCTCATTCAGATCGCGGAGCCGAATGCGAGTCGCGTTGCCCTTGTCGTCGGTCACCTCCACCCTCAGGTGGGCGAATCCGGTGACGCGGCCTCGCGCTACCTCGACGCCCTTGCGGTCCCGCCAAACCCTCGATGGCGATTGTTCAAACGGGAAGCCGCAGTTGGCCTGATTCCCTTCTTGACGCGAGGTCAAGTTGCAGGTGGGGGTGATATCGAGCGAAATCTTGGAGAGCGGATGGGACTTCACGTGGGCTCGATGGTCGTTGCACGCGTTTTCGTCGCTGCAGCAGTTCCGCTCGTTGTAGAGCCGGCGGCAAAACGCCGCATTCCGGAGCGGCGTTTCACCCAGCTCGCCGCCCGCCGAATTCAGCCCCGCACCGTTCGGCTGCGCTGCGGTCAACGCCACGTTGCCCGCGGTCGATACGGCGGCCACCGTGCTGCCCGCCGCGCCATTCGCCGCTGTGCCAGTTGGGCTGCTCGTCGCCGTGACAGCCATATTCTTGTCCGGCTGCGCTTCCACCTTTCGCGGAGGCAAGGCGGGAAGCGAACGATGAGGAATCGTTGACGGCGGCCCCATCGGCAGCACGCGCCGCGGCAGTCCCGCGACGGCCGAGACGGCGATCACCGACTTGGCCGCGTTGCCGGAAGTCGTAGCCACCGGGGTGGATCGCACATCGGTCGCCCGGGTCGTCGGCAGGACTTTCAGATTTCGCGATACGGTTCGGTCTCGGTTGGCGACCAAGACAGGGGCCGGCGCCGCCGCGTCCTCGGCAGTCGCCGCGGTGCGGGGCACTTCGACCGATTCCATGTCGCCCTCAGCGAACGGCACGCCCTGTTCAAGCACTTCAGGCTCCGCATCGGCCCCGCCGTCAACCACTGCCTGCGACGCGTCGTCTTCGGCGATCTGCCCTGAACCGTAAGCTTGTCCAGCGACAGCGGCTTGGTTGTCTCCTGCTTGGTCTTCTTCGCCTTCGCCTTCGCCGTCCCGATCCGCTCGCCGAACGCTGCCAGCCCTCGTCAGTCGCGATACCTCGCCTGCGGCAGCGACGGTCCCGTCACCCAATTGGCCGTCTTCATTCACGGGATCCATGAACGGGCCATCGCTGGCTTGGTCGGCGACTTGCCCGTCGGCGACTTGCCCGTCGG
>CAIXSC010000990.1 GCA_903921945.1 uncultured Planctomycetaceae bacterium | reverse complement strand
CTGCTCCAACAACGACTGCTTCAGCGGTCCATTCAAGGCCGACAGCGACATCAAATGTTTTCGGACCCAATCGAGCCAATCGCGGTTGGTCGGATCTCTTCCACTTTCGCTAAGCGATATGTAATACCTTTGGCAACGCTCCGCGATTCTCAGTAAAAACTGCTCGCTGACCGTACCTTGATCAAAGGTTCCTCTATGGATGGTCAGCTCGTAAGCGAGCGCTGACAGCAGCAGTTTCGCTTCTCGTATGCTCAGGTCGGCTGCTCCCTTCACCGGCTGGCCGTTGTCGAACCCTTTCTGGAGAATCTCCTGTATCGCGATGCAATAAACGTCGCTTGCTGATCGAATCTGTTGGGGATCGCGAATGTATTGCCGCAAATAGTACAGCACCCGGGGCACCGTCAAGATCGCGCGGACTTCGGCGGGAATCGCTTCGAAAAGCGCGTCGCCCAGGTAAGCCCGCTGCTCCGCCTCCGTAAACTCATCCACCATCAAGAACCGCCAACCGTTCGCCAGCGGGTTTTTGGGGAATAACCTGTCTTTGTGGACAAGAATGGCATTGGGGCGACCCGCGATCACAATCCGGCAATCTTTCCAGGACGATTCCGGACTCATCAGATCTTGCAGCCGCTCTAATTCCCGCGCATTGGCTGTGGAATCCATCTCGTCGAGGCCATCCAGGATCAAGGTCAGCTTGCCTTGGGAACGCAAGCGTCGAAGGTTCGCCGCAGCCTCGCCATTCGTGCGAAAGGTCGCTTCCTCATAGGTGGGTGTCAGCAACTCGACGAACAGCCCTTCCGACTGGTCTTTCCCCGGTTCGGGGATCCAGGTCTTCGTCTTGCATAGCGCGCTGACCGTAGTCCGCAATGCCAGTTCGTCCGAGTCGCTATTGTTCGTCGCTTGTTCGAGCCATTCCAGCGCGCTCGACTTCCCCATCCCGGCGTCGGACGTCAAGAAAATCCGCTTCAGGGAGACCGTCCGCGAGGATCCTCGACCTTCCTGAAGGACCGTTTCCCGCCGGAGAAACTCCCGCCGGTCGGAGAGCCGGCACCACGGATCGGGCCGATCGGCGCCCGTCTTTTTGTCCGACGCCGCATCGCGACGGTGCCGGAGCGCATCGATCGAGAGGTGCGACATGGGCGATTCGCCGTCCGCGCACACAAGCACGCTGATACCCTGCGAAGCGATGAACGGCGGCAGGGGCGAAAGCCCATCTGGTTGCAATCTGGAAGATGGGGATCCAGTGGAGGCAGTTTCGTCAGACGTCATGTTCTTCGTCCCTTCGCAGTTGTCCCTTTGGCAACCGTCAGTTCGCCACTCCACTGCTGATCCCAATTCGCCTTGGTCCGGCGGCCGATGAGTTCGCGGAGCCTGTTGACCGCCACGAGTTTGTCGAAAGCTTCTTCGCACGTCCGCAACGGGACCAGTTCGATCCGCCGCTCCTGATTGGACTCGCGCCACGATACATGGGGCGGCGTGGTGCGGTTTGTACCGATTGGGGTTGTGGCAATCAGCAGCGGTCCGAACATGCGGCATTGCAACATGATCGTCGCCTTTTCCTTCAAAAACTCGACGGTGTCGAGCAGTAGTTCACCGCCGCCGCCGCCGCTTTCGGTGTCACCGTCCGTTGTCGGCCGCCAAGACAGCTTCGCCGATACGACGCGTTCGCTATCCAACGTGAACACCTGGTCCGACCGTTCAAAACGCGTCGATGCCGGATTGCCGCCGTACGCGGCCCAGATCGCGCAGCAGGCGGCCGCCTCGATCGATCGGCCTTCGATGAGCGGAATCGGCGGAATCGACCGCGAACGCGACTGGCCTATGGAGTGATAGCGTGAGTGCCGCTCGATCCACCAACGTCCTCGCATGTTTCCTTTCGACACCCCCGACAGAAGCCAAGCCCGTTGCATCGAAGCCATGAAATCGCGGTTGTCCGGTT
Source organism: uncultured Planctomycetaceae bacterium (assembly GCA_903921945.1). Taxonomy (GTDB): domain Bacteria; phylum Planctomycetota; class Planctomycetia; order Pirellulales; family Pirellulaceae; genus CAIXSC01. The sequence goes on along the minus strand of CAIXSC010000990.1, from coordinate 314 downwards.
CCTCGGTTCGCTCGCGGCCGTTGGGTCGGCCGGGAATATGTACGCCGAGCGTCATGCCCAGTCGATCCGCGCAGGGCAGAAAGGGCCCCGATTCGCCCCAGATCAGTTCGACGTGGAATACGACCACCTCGCCCCAACATGTCGCATCGTTGTAGACGCAGACCGGTAGGGACACCGTTCGCGATTGGGGCCCCGCCGCCATCATCGCTGTGCTCGCTGTCGACGTGGCCGAGGCTGGGGCCCATGTGGCCGACGCCGGGGCCCACGTGGCCGCGGTAGTCATCGCTGGGGCGACCCAACGGCAAAGCAGGTCG
>CAIXSC010000989.1 GCA_903921945.1 uncultured Planctomycetaceae bacterium | reverse complement strand
TAAGTCCGAAATCCCTCCACCGAAGCTTGGACCTTCCAAATCGATCGATGACGAGCAACGTCCCAATCTCGTTCTCGTGCCTCTCCGTGCCTCCGTGGCTCCGTGAGCTAATCCGTCCGGGACTTCTTTGCAATGCGGCTTCCCGGCCGCTCTTTGTTGGAAAAAACGGGAAACGTGCCCGGGAAACGTGCCAGCCACTTTGCGATCGGACAAAACGGGAAAAGTGCCAGCCACTTTTCGATCCCTTTTTTGGGCAGTTGGTGCCCGGCACTTTCATGTGCCGGGCCGGACGACGGACAAGATGTCCGTCGTACATGGGGAGAGCTGATGTCGGCCTGAGTCGGCCGGCCGGTCGAAACGGGAAAAGTGCCAGGCACTTTTCGACTTTTCGATCCGCTTCCGACCAAGTCACCCCGCCAAACTGGCTCCATGCGATTTCGCCATCGACCATCGCGGGAGTTGGGCTCGTTCGGCGCGATGTCACGACCGAAAAAAGAACCCGCTCGCGATTCCGGGGGGAACCGCGAGCGGGTTTATGGGCTTCTCTGGATTCACGATCCGCGATCGCTACGAGGCGAATGCGGAAACGAAACTTCGTTACTGCGGCTTCGGAGCTTCAAAGGTCGCGAACGGCTGGCCGTTAGCGTTCCACACCCGCACCGTGCTGTCCTGGCCACCGCCGACGATCAGCTTGCCGTCGCCAGTCGGGGCGGCAGCGTACATGTAGTCAGTCGCGCCACTGAAGCTCGCGGTGTTTCCACCGTTGGCCGAGTTCTTAAGCTGAACCGTCTTGTCACCCGACGAAGCGACCACATTGTCCGTGTCCGCCACGAAGCGAATCGACGTAACCTCCTTGCCGAATCCCTGGATCGTCCGCTGCTGATCGCCCGTCCGAACGTCCCACACCTTGATCGCCATGTCGGCGCCGCAGCTCGCCAGCACTCGACCGTCCGCCCGCCACGACACGCCCAGCACATGATGCGTGTGTCCTTCAAACGATCGCACAAACTTGCCGTCGGCGATGTTGTGGATCTTCACAAACCGATCCGCGCCGCAACTGGCGATCTGCGCTCCGTCTGGCGAAAACTCCAAACCAAACACGGTGTCGCTGTGCGGATCCTTGAGGGCCGACTTCAGCGCGCCCGTGTCGACCGCCCAGAACTTGATCTCGCCGCTGCGCGATGGCTCGCCGCCACCCGTCGCCAGCGTCTTTCCATCGGCGCTGAAATCCAACGCGGTGACGCGATCCAGGAACTGGTCGCCTGTGTCGGGATTGCCGATCGTGCGAGCCAAGGTCCATTCGATGGCGGTGGAGTAAACCACAGCCGTTTTGTTCGCCGCTCCAGACAGCAAACGGCTGTCGGAGAGATACGCGAGCACCGTTGGGTTGGCGCCCTGGCCCTGAAGGCGATCGATAGGCGCACCCGTTTCCACATCCCAAGTGTGGACCATCTGGTCGTCGCCACCGGTCGCCAGCGTCAAACCGTCAGGTGAGAAGGCGACACTCCGAAGCGGCTTTTCGCTGTCTGTGGCGGCCTTCTTCTCGGCTTCCAGTTTCGCGTCGGCTTGCTTGGACGCCGCTTCCATTTGCTTCACGATGTTGTCGAATCCCGGAATCGCTTCCGTCGCCTTCGTGACCGACTCCTTGGCACGCTCAACAGCCCGCTGGGCCGCCTTAAGCGTGCGGTCCGCGGCGTTCTTCTCATCGACCGCCTTTTGAGCGACCGGCATGAGCTGTTTCACCTTTTGATCGGCTTGGGTAAACGCCGTATTGGCCTTGTTGAACTCGTCGTCGCCCTTCTTCTTGTTCTCGTCGGCCGTCTTCTTTTCAGCTTCCGCGGTTTGAAACGCCTTTTCGAGATTGGTCTTCAGTTCCGCCGCCGTCTTGCTCTTCGCTTCCGCGTCCTGCGATTCCTTCTCGGCCGCCTTGGCGGCGTCAGCGAGGCCTTGATTGGTGGCGTCTTTCTTCGCCGCTTCCTGAGCCTTGGCGAGTTTCTCCGCGGCCGCCTTGGCGGCGTTCGCGGCATCGTTCGCGGCTTTGGTCGCGTTGTCAAACTCGGTCTTCGCCTTGGTGAACGCTTCGG
>CAIXSC010000988.1 GCA_903921945.1 uncultured Planctomycetaceae bacterium | reverse complement strand
GTCGACCAGCAGCACGCGCAACGCCTCGAGGGCGACCGGGTGGGGCTTTGCGGGTGGCGTTCGTAACGCGGCCGCCGATGTTTGGAATCGCGCCGTGAAATGGAAGGTGCTCCCCGTATGCTCGCGGCTCTCCACCCAAATCCGACCGCTCATAAGTTCAACGAGCTTCTTCGAAATCGACAACCCGAGTCCGGTGCCGCCAAACCGTCGAGTCGTGCTTTTGTCGCCCTGCTCGAAGGGATCGAAGATTGTGGCCAGTTTCGCTGGCGGAATGCCGATGCCCGTATCCCGCACGGCGAAATGCAGTTCGACAAACTTGTCATCGGCCGCCGCCATATCGACGCTCAGTTGGATCTCGCCGTTCGGCGTGAATTTGATCGCGTTGCCGACCAAATTGACGATCACTTGTCGAAGCCGGTGCGGGTCGCCGCAAACCATGCGGGGAATCCGCGGGTCGAACCGCGACACCAATTCCAAATCTTTGCCCGCCGCCCGGAACGACAACGCTTTCATGCAGTCGCCGAGCACCTCGCAGGGCTCGAAATCGATCCACTCCAGATCGAGCCGGCCGGCCTCGATTTTGGAAAAGTCCAGGATGTCGTTGATGACCGCCAACAACGCGTCCGCCGACTCTTGGGCAATCCGCAGGAACTCGCGTTGCTGCTCGGTCAATGGCGTCTCCAGCACGAGTCCGGTCATCCCCATGATGCCGTGGATGGGCGTGCGGATTTCGTGGCTCATATTCGCCAAGAACAGGCTTTTGGCTTGGTTCGCGGCTTCGGCCGCCTCTTTCGCTTGCTGCAATTTCTCCGCCGCCGCCCGCCGTTCCTCTTCCGCCCTCTTTTGCAAGGTGATGTCGCGGACAAACACCACGAAACCGGCGGTCGAATCTTGCAGTGTGAACGCTTGCAATCCGATCTCGGCGATAAACTCCTCGCCGGTGCGCCGTCGCATTACAAGTTCACCGCGGCTGCCGATCAGCGAGCCGCCGCTGGCCGTCTGCTGGAAATTCGCCAGTTTTTTCCGAAAGCGGTCGATCGACCGACTTGGCAATAGCACATCCGCCAACTCTTTGCCCGCCAATTCACGGCGGCGGCATTGAAACGTTTGTTCGGCGGCCGGATTCATTTCGACAACACGGCCCTTTTCATCGATCAGCAGCACGCTGTCCATGGCGTACTCGAAGATCGCCCGTGTCCGCGCCTCGCTTTCGCGCAATTCGATCAGCGCCTGTTCGCGGTCGGTGACATCCCAGAAGATGCCTTGAATGCCGATCGGCCGGCCTTCCGGGTCGAACAGCGGCGTCTTCATCACCTCGACCCACAGCTTGCCACCGTCGGGCGTTTGGTGCATCTCCACTCGATCCATCGTCCGCCGCGATTCGATCACCAACAGGTCGTCGCGCCGGTATTTCGCGGCTAGGTCGGGTGGAAACAGATCGAAGTCGGTCTTGCCGAGCAATTCATCGAGCGATTTTCCGAGCAATTTACGATAGGACGAATTGACGTAGGTCAGTCGACCTTCCGCATCCTTTCGCAAGACATGGACTGGAAGGTTTTCGACCAAGGATAAATAGAGCCGCCGCGCCTCTTCGAGTTCCATGGCGAACTCGTGCGACTGGGCCTGCGCTTCCGCGAGTTCTCCGACCGCCTTGCGCAGTTCGGCTTCGCGTTTCCGTTCGCTGCGCTGCATCTCGCGGCGGGCGTCGTCCGCCGCTCGCCGCAAACCCCGATGGTCCCAGGCCAGGATCGCTAAAAACCACGCCGTCGCCAGCGAGAGGCTGCGGTTGAGTATCAGCATGGGAACCGCGGCATTCGTGGGCTGAGCGGCGGCGGTGATCACAATTAGCAGCGTGCAAGCGCCGGCTGTCCACAAAGTATGATTGCGATCCGGCAGCTTCAGCGACAGCACCACCATGGAGATGAAGAGCAGTTCGCCCGCGACCGACCTGGAGGTCAGCCCCAGCGTCAAGCCGGCCAAGGCCAGTGCGATCATCGCGCTTAAGACCAGGAGATTGCCGCGAGTCAACGCCATAGTAACACCCGCACATCGCACACATTAGTATGCGTGGGCCCGGTCTTGATCAACCCGCCGGCCTGCTCGAAGAAATGATAGGCGTCATTGCGAGCCAAAAAGTCTTTTGGCGACAAGCCGCGGCGTCGAGCGGCCGCCCATATGCCGCGATCGGCGATCGCGCCCGCCGCGTCCGTCGGCCCGTCCTCGCCATCGGTCCCGCCTGACAACAGGACGAGCGCGTCGGCGGCGCCGGAAGTCGAGTGCTTGCCAGGGGCCGCATCGGCCGCGATCCATTCCTCCAGCGCTGCGAGGACCAACTGCTGATTCCGACCGCCACGGCCGCGAACTTCGGGCGGGGCGAGCCGCACGATCGGTTCTCCACCTGTCACCAGCGCGCCGACCGATTGGGTGACGCGAAGCGCCGCGGCCCGTTGTACCAGTTGCCGACCAAGGTCTTCGGCATCGCCTTCGAGCGTTCGCGAAGACTCGCCGCTGACGGCGTAACCTAAACGTTCCGCTTCCGCAAGCGCCGCGGCGACCGCCACCGCGTTATTGCCAATCACTTGATGCGAGACTTCGCACCCCGTGGCAGTGCGGTACTCGCCGGTGGTCCGGGCAACAGCCGCGTCACCGCCAGCAGTGGCGGCGTCACCGCCGGCAATGACGGTGTCGCCGCCGACAGTGGCGGCGCCGTCGGCAGGTGCGGCTGCGTCGCTGGTGACGGCCGGGGGAGCCGACGTTGGGGGCGGCGGTTCGGACAACCGACTGAGGAGCGCGGCGCGGATCGATGGCGGGGTGTCGACACCGAGCAGGCGGTCGAGAATGGCGAGCGCCTCGGCGGGCGTCGACGGGTCGGGCACGGTGGGACCGGAAGCGATGATGTCGAGCGGATCGCCGAGCACATCGGAGATGACAAGCGTCGCGAGGGCGCCGGCGCGGCAGTGGCGCGCCAATCCGCCGCCTTTGATGCGGCTGAGTTGTTTGCGAACCGTGTTGAGTTCGCGAATGTTCGCGCCGGCGGCACTGAGTCGGCGGGTCACTGCTTGTTTGTCGGCAAGCGAGATCGTGCCGAGCGGCGCGGGCAGCAATGCGGATCCGCCGCCCGACAAGAGGCACAGGCAGAGATCGCGTGGCCCCAGCGACTCGACCAACGCCAAGATCCGTTCGGCGCCGGCAACGCCAGCGGCGGTCGGTTCATTGACGCCAGCCGGCCGCGCGGCATGGAGCACGATGCGGCGGAGCGGCCGCACGCAATCGGCAGGCACATTCAGCCAGCCGGCGAGATGATGGCGTTCGGCTAGTGGCTCACCCAGGGCCGCCTCCAACCCGGCGGCCATGCCGGCGCCGGCTTTTCCGGCGCCGACGACCAGGATGCGGCCGAGTTCGCTGAGTCGCCAGCGGCGGCCGGAGACCTTCAGCCACTCGCCGTCCACCGCCACATTTTCGCGCACCAGCCGTTCCGCGTCGACGGCGGCGACGGCGGCGTTCCAGATGCGGAGGGCATCGTCACGAAGCCGCCGGTCGATCGAGTCGGGGGACTCGGCGATCGGCGGCGAGCCGGCCGCCGATTCCGGACGATTGGACATGGGGCCCCCTAATCCGCTCGCGGCGGCAACGGGCGTTATTCGGGCAGCATGATCTCCCGGCCGTCGCCATCGCGGCACTCGATCACAAAGTGTTCGGGGAACTGCGAATCGGCGATGAGCACTTGGATCTTGAGATTCGCCTCGTCTTCCAGCCGGCTGATTTCTTTCCGCTTGCGGTTATTCAGGTAGGTGGCGACTTCCTGATTGACGCGGACGGTGATCGCGGCGATGTAAGGAAGTTGCGAGGCGAGCATCATCATGCGGACGACTTCGATCGCCATGCTTTCCGCCGTTTTGACCAAGCCGCGGCCGTTGCAGCATGGGCAGGTCGCGTAGACGCTGCGGTTAATGCTGGGCCGGATGCGTTGCCGCGTCATTTCGATGAGGCCGAACGGGCTGGTCCGCAGGACCTTCGAGCGGGCGCGGTCGCGTTTGAGCGCGTCCAGCAACGCGCGTTCGACACCGCGGCGGTGTTTGTCGCGCCGCATATCGATGAAGTCGTTGACAATGACGCCGCCGAGGTCGCGCAGCCGCAGTTGCCGGGCGATTTCTTTCGCGGCCTGGATGTTGAGCTGGTACGCCGTTTCCTCGGCGTTGTCCTCGGTGCGGAAGCTGCCGCTGTTGACGTCGATGGCGACCAGGGCTTCCGTTTGGTCGATGACGATCGAACCGCCCGACTTGAGCGGCACTTTGCGGCTGTGAATGCTGGCGATTTCCTTTTCCAGCTTATATTTATGGAACAGCGGCTCGCGGCCTTCGTAGTGCTGCAATCGCGAGACATGCCGCGGCATGACAAGTTCCAGGAACTCTTGGGCGCGGTCGAAGGCCGACTTTTCATCGATGACGATCGCGTCGATATCGGTGGTCACGATATCGCGGATCGTTCGGATGATCATGTCGCTTTCTTCGTAAATATCCGTGGGGCCCTGCGCCTTTTGGACGCGCCGAGAGATGACCTTCCAAAGCCGGACAAGGTAGGTCAGGTCGCGGGACAGCTCTTTACGAGTGCGGTCTTGGCCGGCGGTGCGAACGATAAATCCGAGCCCCTCGGGCGGCTCGAGGTCGAGCATGGTGTCGCGGAGTTTCCGGCGGAGGACATCGTCCTCGATTTTGCGGGAAACGCCGACGCGTCCCAGCGCGGGCATGAGCACGAGGTAGCGGCCTGGAATGCTGATGTAGGTGGAAAGCGTGGGGCCTTTGCTGCCGATCCCCTCTTTAATGACTTGGACAAGCACTTCGTCGCCGCGGCGGAAGATATCCTGGATCGGCGGCTTGACCCGCGGACGTCCGCTGGAGTTGCGGAAACTGCGACGCCGGCCGCCCCCGCGCCGGCCCCGATCGCCGGGCCGATCGCTTGCGGCCCCCTCGGGCCGGTCTTCGCCGCGTTCTTCGGCCCCATCGCCACCTTCGTCCTCGTCATCCCCGAGGTCGAATTCGCTGTGCCGGCCGCCGACGATCGGCTCGTTCGGATCGAACCCGCCCTGGCGAAAGTACTGGGGCTCGACGTCGCTGATATGAAGGAACCCATTTCGGCCGACTCCGAAATCGACGAAGGCGGCTTGGATACTGGGTTCTAAGTTAACGATGCGACCTTTGTAGATGTTGCCGACATAATTGTCTTGGCTGGCCCGCTCGATATAAAGTTCTTCGAGCACGCCGTCTTCAACGATCGCAATCCGGCATTCCTCGGGTTGCGAGACGTTGATGAGCATTTCCTTCTTCATGTTTGCCTTTCGGATGTTCGGTAGGCGTCAATGATCCAGGCCAGCGGCCGGCGAGGCTCGTTCGGAAGCGGCTTCCATTTCGTGGAAGCCTTGCGCGAAGAGTTCGGCCAACGCGTCCAAAGCCGGTTCCGCGTCGGGGCCATGGGCCTGTAGCGCCAATTGTGTTCCTTGGCCTGCCGCCAAGGTCAGCAGGGATAAGACGCTCCGCGCGTCAAAGCGATCCCCGCCCTTCACCACCTCGACTTGTGCCGCGAACCGATTCGCCGTGTTGGCGATCAGGCCCGCTGGCCGTAAATGAATCCCCAGCGGGTTCACGACGGTTACCACGCGATTGATTCGTGAATGCGTCATCGAACGCCAACCCGCTTACGCTAAAAGAGACGCGTGTCAGGGAGGAGAGCGTGGAGGGCGCCAGCCGGCCGAAACCGGTCCAGGCCGTCCGCCAAGCTAGGCTCCCGCTTGCGTTTGGTCCGCCTCGTTCAGCAATGTTTGGATGTCTTGGACGCTCTTGGCATTCTTGAGACAGCGGCAGAACGCGTCGTCACGCAGTTGTCGCGAAATGCTCTCGAGCGCCAACAAATGGTCCCGCGGCCGGTCAGGCGGCGAAACCAACAAGAAAAACAGATGGACGTTTTCACCGTCCAAGCTGTTGAAATCGATCCCGTTCGAGCTGACACCGATGGTGCCGATCAGCCGGTCGACGCTCGCATGCTTGGCATGCGGCACGGCCACACCGCGGCCGATACCGGTGCTGCCCAGCTCCTCCCGCTTCAGGATCGCCTTCACGATTCCTTCCTGTTGAGCGGCGGGAACAGCTTCGGCCGCGACCAGCGACGCGACCAGTTCCTGGATCGCGGAAGGCTTGTCGCCCGCCTTCAGCTCGGCGCGAATCGCGGACACGCACACAAAATCGGAAAATCTCATAATCGCTGATCTGTATTCCTGCGTATTGCTTTAGCCACCCGGCGACGCGTTTGCCGCGAACTTGCCAAGCGGGCTCCTCGGTTGGGCTCTGGAAAGCCCCGCGAAAACCTCTCGCCCCACTGCCGCCCCTAATTCGGGGTGTCGGTCCTCCACACCCCTCATCCAGCCCGTTCCTCCGACTCCTTGCTCGACTCACTTCCGCGACTGCCAAACTCGGAATTCCCCAGCTCAGCTTCCCTAGCTCAGCTTACCTAGCTCGAACTGCCTCGCTGGAATTCCCTAGCCCAGCTTACCTAGCTTGAACTGCCTTCCTCGAGCGCCAGATCCAACTTCCCTTTTTGAACGTCCGTGTAGCACCGAGGCGACGAGGCGATCAGGAGGAACCTATCCGAAAGCGGCCAAATGAGCGCGACTGTCATGAACAGCAACGAACTCCGACCCCTATTCCGCTTCCATGTGCTTGTGGGCCGGTTTGCGATGGTCGACTTGCTTGTCGCGGTTCTTTCGCAGTTGGGCTTCGACTTTATGGAGAGCGCTATCGAGGGCGGTAAGTAACGAATCGGCCGTCTCCGTGGCGACACACTCCGAGCAATGTTCCACGGAAACTCGAACTTCGACCGACGGATTATCGCGATGTTCCAAGTCGGCCGTGACATGGATCGCCATGATCCGCTCATGGTACTTCGGCAAGCGATCGACCTTTTCCGTGATCTTCTCTTGCGTGGCCGGGCTCAAGTGACCGTGGCGGGCCGAGATGTTGATCTGCACGGAGCGTGCTCCTTACTGTTCCAAAAAGCCCAAAACTCATCCAGGACGGGCAACCCGCGAGAACGCGGACGCCGATCCAACTTGGTGTTTCATTACGAGCGACCGTCCCGGCGGTTCACTGCGACGCCGGACTGCCTCACCCCGGCAGCCGCGCCTCCTGACTAGACTTCGCCTCGACCGCTAGTGTAACCGCTTGATCCGCAGGCGAAAGGGGATTTGACGCGTCTCGCGTCTCGCGGCACGCTTCCGTCACGGAACGACCGGCAGTCTACGCCAAGAGGCTCCGGTCACCCAAGATCAACCGGGAGGTTCTCAACCGCCCGATCGCGCCCCCGCCGGCCCCACCAGTCTTGGTCCATCCGGGATTCGTGTGGGTCCCGCCGAAGCTTCGTGCCTCGCCGAACTTCCGAACCACGGCGCAAGCCGGGGCGGCTTGCGCCGCACCCCGCTATTCTGTATCCGCCGACCGTTGGCGATACACGATTCGGCCATCTTTCAACTGCCGGCGCCATTCCATCAGCGAAGCCTTGCGGGCCTCCGCCGGCTTCTCCGGCCGGAAGTTGTGCGTCGCCCCGGTGATTCGTCGCAGGTTTTCGAACGCGAGCACGCGGACGTCCAGATCGGCATGATCCAGCGCATCGACAAGTTCCGCCGCTCCGCCGTTCTCCAGTTGGCTCGGGTCGAACCCACGGAGCAACTGCATGAGCAACGGGATCTCTTGCTTCATCAACTGCTCGGCGGAACGCCTCACATCCAGGGCGTCTTGGGCCGAACGCACGATCGCCGCCCGTTGCGCGTCGAGCGCCTCGTCCCAATACGAGTATTGACGCTCGTCCGACAGCTCGTTCCACAGCGCCCGGTATTCGCCGAGCGCACCCAGGCAGCGGGCGGCGAGCGACCGCACCTCGGTCTTGCGGAACTGCGTCAATTCGGTCAGCGACAACGTGAGCGGCCGATCGATCTTCACCAGTCCCGCCAGTTGCTCGGCGGCGCTGCGTTCCAACCCGCCATTAGGTTGCGGGCTGCTCCATGACGGAAAAGGCTGGTCCGACAGCTCGATGTCTCCCCCCGGCGAGAAACTCGCAAGCATGCCGCTGCCGAGCATGGTTTCGCCCCGACCGCCCTGCATCGGATCGGTCCAACTGACTTTGCCGCGGCGAACGGCGATTCGAATGGTGGTCGGCGCCGAAACGACCATCGGGTCCTCGCCCGGCACGAATTCCCGCCGCACCTCGATCGCCGCCTCCGCGTCGGCGTCGACAAACCGCAGGCTGCCCGCCTGTCCCCCCAGGTTCAACAAAACCCCGGCGCCGGGACGTCCGGAAGTGGCGATGAGCAGCCGGCCGGACTCCAAAGCCAACACGGGCGTCTGCCCGCCGTCGGCCGCTCCGATTCGCAACGACGACTCGCCCGCAACCATGAATTGCACGCCCGTTGACAGGATGAACTGCGGACGGAAGACCGGCAGCGACACAAGATGATCTCCCGCCGCGATCGCCGCTCCCCGAGGCAACCGGTACCAGAGGTTGTCGTCCGCGTTCCGCCGCGCGACGACATGCTCCTCCGATAACAACCTGCCCATCTCCATGGCCTCGGACGCCGTCCGGTCCGCACCGTCGGCCGCATCCCCGCGGTCCTGTGCGATTCCGCCAAGTCCGCCGCCTCCCGCCCTGCCGGCACCTGCTCCACCGGCACCCGCTCGCCCCGCACCTCCTAACCGACCGCCTCCCGCCTTCGCGGCCTCTTCAACCAATTCGTCGTTGCCCACGGCTGGAAGGCCCGATCGGCCGCTCGCACTCGCCCGGCCCGCGGCGAGCGTGTCGAGCGGCGGAGCAGTTCCACCCGCCGGCGCCGCGACTGGGGCGTTGGCGTTCGCGCCGCCGTTCGCGCCGCCGACCGTGGTCGCACGGGGACCGGCCCCGTCCGACGCAGCGGCGCCATTGGCAGCGGCGCCATTCACGGTGGCGCTATTCACCGTGGCACCATCCGCCGCGACTTCGTTCGCCGCTCCCGCCGTCCCAGGGCCGCCGGCAGCACCGTCGGGGTTGTCCGCCGCCGAGCCAGCGGTGGACGGGGCGAGTCCGTTCGCCGCAGCCGCACTGTCGTTGGAATCGCCGCTGGCTAGCTGATCCGCATTCCCGGCCGCATCCTCGGCGGAACCGCTGCCGTCGCTCCCGTCGCCCATGGCGACCAAATTCTCGGGAGTGCCACTCGGCACGGACAGACCGAGCATTCCGGCGAGCGGGTGGCGTCCGTCGAACGGACCGACGGCCCGCAATCCGCCAAGCACCAGCAGGAGCACCAACGCGATCGTGAGCGCCAAGACCGCTTGCCGGGAGATCGTCTTCTTGGGAGCCACCGTGGGACGAGCGACCCCAGCCGCCGGCGGCAACCCCACCCGATCCGCCTTCGCGGTTGAGGAAGGCGGGAAGGCGGTCGCGGTGGCCGTCGCCAAGTCGCCGAAGTCCATTTCCGGATGGTAAGACTCAGCCCCCGACGCCTCGCCAAAGTCATCGGCCCGGGCAATCAAGTTGTAAACCCGTAAACGCAGCGCGGGGTCCACCACCGCCGGCTTATCCAACACGGCCGCCAAGATTTGATGGCAGGAAGCCGCCTCGGCGAGATGCACGTCGGATTCCAGGCACAGCTTCTCGAAATCCGGCACCCGCTCTACGGCCAGACTGTTGTCGAGATACTCCGCCACCGAATTGGCGTCGGCACCCAATCCCTTGCCGTCCACCTTGGGCGCGCCAAGCCGCAACAACCGCATCCGAGTGCGAATGCGATGCACCAACTCCGTGGCGACCTTGTTCTCCTCGATCCGCTTCCCCATCTGGATCGCGTCTTGCGGTTCCAGCAGGTCGTCCATGTACGCCAGCAAGGTTCTCAAAGTCAACCGCATGGTCACGCCTTTCCCCAAGCTTTCCCAAATTCCCAGCCGGCACGGCTCGTCGGACGCTGCCAGTATTAGTGAGCCTTCGCCCGCCCCTCCGTACAAAAAAACTGGAATTCTTTTTTTCACTCGAGCGGCGTCGGCGGGAAATCGCGCCCGCGGCAGCGCTCGGCGGAGTGACGACGGATTCCCATTCGCGACGACCGAAGACAGAAAACGAACATGCGCTGGACGCATGGCGCTTCGTCGGTCGCGAACGCGGAACCGGCTTGCGGCTTGACGCCACCGGGGCGGGCGGGGTGTAATCCGCACTCGCCGAGTCTCCCGTCGCGCCGACGGACGGTCGGCTGCCTACGGGTCGACGGCTTGTCGACTGTGGATTGCCTGTGGACCCACGTTTGGATGAAGGTTGACTGGCGGGCAGCCGACGGTTGACTGACGATCAGATGACGATTGACTGACGGTCAGATGACGATTGACTGACGGTCGGCCGACGAGTGATCGATGGTCGACCGACGATCAGATGACGGTCGACGGACGATTGGCCAACGGTCGGCCATGTCCTGTACCGACTTCCCCTAAATCTCGATTTTTATCCGCGGGGCTGAGCCGTTGAATCGGTTCGGCCTCCATGAAAGCCACTGACACTATGCGTTCCAGCCGAGTGAAAGCGAAACTGCGCCGGGGCGAACCTGTGCTGCTGACGACGCTCCATCTGACCGATCCGTCGCTCTTCGAAATGGTCAGCTTGGCCGGATTCGACGGCATTTGGATGGATCTGGAACATCACGGCTATTCGCTCGAAACGGCCTCGGCGCTCATGCGGGCCGCTCGGGTGGGCGTGACCGACATCATGGCGCGACCGGCCAAGGGCGAGTTCATGCGGATGGGCCGGCTGCTGGAGGCTGGCGCCCAAGGCATTCTCTATCCTCGCTGCGATAACGCGGCCGAGGCCCGCGAGGTTGTCAAATGGGCGAAGTTCGCGCCGCTTGGCCGACGCGGCTTCGATGGCGGCAACCCCGATATGCCGTACTGCTCGATGGCCATCCCCGAGTACATCCAGCGGGCCAACGAGGAAACGTTCATCGCCGTGCAAATCGAGGACAGCGAGGCGCTCGACCAGGTCGAGGCGATCGCGGCTGTCGAGGGGGTCGATGTCGTGTTCTTCGGCCCCGCCGATTTCACCGTGTTGAGCGGCATTCCC
>CAIXSC010000987.1 GCA_903921945.1 uncultured Planctomycetaceae bacterium | reverse complement strand
TGAATGCGTCGACGACGACAGGCGACATCGACCTGCGCATTGCCACGGGCGACATGACGGTCGGACTTGTTTCCGCTTCGGGCTCAGTCACACTCAACGCGGGCGGAGCCATTCTGGACGGAAACGGCGCCAACAATAATTTGGCGGCCATCACGCTCGTCCTGGTCGCGTCAAACGGCATCGGTTCCGGCGGCGACGCCCTGGAGACCGTGGTTGACTCCTTGTCGGCCAACGGCGGAACAGGCGGCGGCCTGTTGATTGCCAATACCAAAGCCCTCAACCTTACCTCGGCGACGGCCACGGGCGGGGCTGTTTCTATCTCCGCAACCGGCACCATGACGCTCGACGGAGCGGTGGTGGCGACCGGACAGAGCGTCGCTCTCCGCGCGGGCGGCGAATTGATCGACGCGAACGCCGTGGGCGCGGACATCACCGCCGCTAGCGTCACGCTGAATGCGGCGAAAATGGGTGTTGGCAACAAGATTGAAATCGCTACGGCTGCAATCACCACCGTGACGACATCGGGCGGCATTTTCCTAAGCAACACTGGCGCAACCCTGACGCTTGACGCGAGCGCCGCAGGAGCGGCGGCCGATATCGATATCGACACCACAGGCAGCATCGTTCTCGGAGTTGCCACTGCCCAGGGCGATACGGTCAAACTGCTTGCAGTCGGCTCAATCACGGACGGCAACGATCCTCCGATCACGGTCAACATCACTGCCAAGAAGATCGACATTACCGCCCCTGGGGGCATCGGCACTGCGCTCGACGCGGTGGAAATGGACGTGGACGTGGTGGTCGCCGCAGACGGCGGTGCAACCGGCGCGTTCATCACCTTCACCGGTCCCCTTCTACTGACAGAAACGGCCCTGCAAGCCGCCGGCGCCGGGACGCTCACGTTTGATGCCGAGTCGATCACGATCGAAGACATCGCCGACAACACGGCCACCATCGCCACCGACCGTTCTCTTGTCCTGCGGACGCCGGCAGGGGCCATCGTGTTTCTCGATGCCGCCGACACGATCGAGGCGTCTGGCGCCGGAACCATCACCGTCCAAGCCGGGGTAGAGGCGGGCCTTGGCGAAATCGCGGTTGCCGTGGTGGGAAACCTCAAAACGGCCGGTGGAAATATTCTGGTCGAGGCCGACCGAACCATCACCATCGGCCTGCTGGACGCCGGCGCGGGCAATGTCACGGTCCAGTCGGCGATGAGCATCATCATCGACGGCAACGGGTCGGCCCTTAACATCGTCGCCGGCTCGACAACTTTAAGCGGGGCAGGCCGTACCGACCGTGTCGCGGAACTCGATGAAACCTTCCGCATCGCCGAGGCGGCAGCCAACGCCGCGGAGGCGTCCGCGGATCAGACCACCGCCGAGGCGTTCGCCAGCCAGCTTGCGATGCATGTTACCTACGTGCAAACCCTGGAAGCCACGGTGGCGAATGAGGCGATCGTTTCCGCCAACGCCACCGCGGCAGCTGACACGGCGACTAACAATTACAACGCGATTATTGTGGCCAAGGAGGCCTCGGACACCGCCCTGAGCATCGCCAGCCTCGCGGCGAGTGCCGCGTTGCTCATTATGGGCCCTGCGCAAGCGGTTCCGCTGGTTGGGGATGCAGGTGCGGCCACCGCTTGGGCAGCTCTTCAGATAACCCTGCAGGTTATCTCGGTTGCCAATAACGCGCTCGCGCTGTCAGCGGCCGCTTTTGCGTTCGAAGTGACTCGCTTGAATGGTCTGGCCGCAACCGCACAAGCCCAGTTTTTCGCCGACAGGTCGTCACTCGACTTGGCTCAGGCGCTAGAGGATCAATTGCTGGAAGCCGGCTCGATCACGCAGGCCGCCGCGACCAAGACGGCGATCGTTCGCGACGCCTCCGAGCGTATCCGCGATCAAGCGATCCTCGCCCGCGACCAGGCCAACGTGATCGGCACACTCGCGGCACCCCTGGGCATCCAGGTGACCGGAGCGATCAATGTCACAGCCGGCCCGACCGACAGCTACTTGCAAGTGGTTGGCCCGACCGCCTTGGACCTGATCCACACCACCGGCAGCGTCACACTGATCTCAACCGGAGTCATCACCGACGCCGACGCTGGCGCAGGTGCGGACATCCTCGGCACGGGTCTGCGGATCAGCGCGGTCGGCGGCATCGGGTCGGCAGCCGATCCGATCGAGACGCGCGTGGCTGTCCTCAACGCAGCCAACACGTCCGGCGGCGACATCGCGATCGCCAACACGGCTGGTGTGGGCGCGGCGCTCGACATCACGGGCATCTCCAATGTGGGCGGCGGCGGCGTGATCATTTCCAATGCGGGCAATACGGCGGCCGGGCAAGGCATCACCGTGAGCGGTCCGATCAGCGCGACTGGGGCCGGGGCCGGCATCACCATCGCCTCCGGAAGCCCGTTGACCATCAATGCTGATCTGACGTCCGCCGCGGCCATTCTGTTGACTGCGGCGGAATCGCCGGCCGTCGGCGATGACCTGACGGTGAACGTGGGGGTAACCCTCGAATCCACCGGCTCGTCCGTCACGCTCCGCGCGGGAGACAATGTGCTGGTTGCGGGCGGCTCGACGATCAAGGCAGCCACCACCATCACCATGACGGCCGACTTCAACGATGTCGACGCGATCGGCGCGAACGTGGTTGTCGCCGGTGCGCTCGTCGCCACGTCGGCCTTGATCAACGTGGATCCAGCCGCAGACGACAACGACACGTTTACGATTACCCCTTCGATCGGCGCGCCGATCACGGTGGATGCCGAGGACGGCACCGACACGTTGAACTTCATCGCCGATGGCTTGGCCGTGACGATCCTTGGCAACGTGATCACGGCCGCGGGGCGGGCGCCGGTGACGTTCCTCAACTTCGAGTTCGTGAACATCATCAATACGAACGGTGGCGGCAGCATCACGCTCAATACGGCATCCGGAGTCGCCGATGCCCTGATCCTCACAGGCACCGGCCAGAAGGCCGGCACGCTCTCGCTCAATGCGGGCACACCCATCGCGTTCACCGGCGTCGACAGCTTCACCTTCAACGCCGGTGATCTGGACGACACCGCCACCGTGACGCCGTTCGCCACCCCCGTGCTGCCGTGGAACGTGGCTGTCAAGATCGATGGCGGCACCGGCACTGCCGATCGCATCATTTACAACAACGTCTTCGGTCTGCGCGACACGACATTGGTGACGGCGAGCGGTCCTCAGGCAGGTCATGTCGATTCGCCCGGCGTAACGTCGGCGCTGCATAGCCAGCTCATCACGTTCACGAACGTCGAGGACCTCACCCTCAACGCCAACGCGAACGAGGACGAGAGGTTGACGGTGAACCTGCGCGACAGCGGGGTGCTCGACACGGCCAATCTGCTCTTCGATCCCGTGCCGGCGAACGACGACCTTCAGATCGTCGGCCTCTTCGACATGGTCATCGACACCGACAACTACGTCGGCCTGACCCTCAACGGCCGCGACGGGAACGACACCTTCAACCTAACGCCGGGCCCGATTCCGGTGTTCGTGGACGGTGGCAACCCGATCGGCAGCACGGCCGGCGACACGATCAATCTCAACCCGCCCGGCGCATTCGTCATCGAGCCCGGCCCGCAGAACGACGAGGGTGGACTGAATGCCGTCGGCCGTCAGCGAGTTAGTTGGGACCACATCGAGGAGGTCTCCGTGACAGGCGGCCCGGGTGTCTTCCTAGGCACCAACGGCGACGACGATATCAGCATCATCGCCCGCGACAGTGCCACCCACGCGGGAGCCGACGGCGCACAGGATTTCACCGTCAGCCTGAACGACGGGTTGAGCATCCTTTTCCTCAACACCCCAACAGTTTTCGTCGACGCCCTAGGCGGCGACGACGATATCGTGCTGCGGACCCCGGCCCCAAACAATGCCGTCTGGGACGTGGATGTGTTGATCGCGGGCGGCCAGGCAGCCGCGCCGACCGGCGTCGGACAGCAGGGGGACGTGTTCGAACTGGAAACGCCGGGCACCCAAACCGTCAGCTACTCGCCAACCGGCATCGGCACCGCGACGATCGACATCGTGACGCTGTCGTCGGTAATCACGATCGCGTCGTTCACCTCGCCGGTGAGCGGCTTGCCGTCGTCGTCGGGGGGCGTGGAACAGATCGTCTACCAGGGACTGGGCGGTGACGACCCGCTCACCCTGAACGGCACCGCGGGCAGCGATGTAGCGACCATCAACTCAGACGGCTCGGGCACGTTCCGCACGCTGCTCGGCCCGGACTTCGATTTCTTCGGCGCCGGCGGCGTCATCGTCAACGGCGGGGCGAGCACCGATCGTGTCATCTTCAACGGCACGACCGCCAACGATGTGATCGACGCTCAACAAGTCTCGGCAACCACGGTCAATGCGACGGTGAACGGCCTTTCGCACACGGCCAACGGCTCCGAGATCATCGGCATCAACACCCTGAGTGGCGACGACCTGATCCGCATTGGCGTCAGCGATGGGCTGCAAACCTCGAACCCCGCCGCCAGCAATCGCTTCGACGTGGACGCTGGCGACGCCAACGCCCGTCTGATCGTGCAGGACCTCGGTCTAGGCGATCTCAATATTCAGCGGCAAGGCCCCGACGGCCGATCCGGTTCGATCACCATTGGTAGCTTCAAACCGGTGGTCTATAAGAACGTTAGACGCGTGGACATCACGCCGATCGACTCCGTCACCGGCGGGACCGGTACGACGGATAAGAACGGCCGGATTCTCATCCTTCCGACCGATCCGTTGGAGACCAACGACAGCCGGCTCAATGCGGGGCAGTTAGCACGCGTCGGCCAGAACTCCACCAGCCCCAGCATCGATCCAGGTGCGGGGACGTCTCCCTTCGAAGTGAATGGGGACGAGGACTGGTATGAATTCCGTCCACAGGCCACCGGCACCTTCGCGGTGAAGATCCTGTTTGACAAGATCGCAAACCTGGCGAACGGCCGACCAGGTCTGCCAGGCGATGGCGATCTGGCCCTCGACATCTACGACGCCAACGGTACTCCGATCACCAGTGGCGTGGCGAACCTCGCTGGAAACAGCAAAACGGCGACATTCGGGGCGACCAATGATCCTGCATTCCCCCAGTTCAATCGCATCTATGTGCGGGTTCGCGGCGCAACACCGAATTCCATCAACCTGTACGACTTCGACAGTTTGGACGTAGCGGGTTCGGTCAATCCGGGAGTCGGCAACGCTGATTTGCTTGGACCCCAAGTCACCAACGTCCAGGTCAATTCCGTTCCGTCGGCGACCTACAACCTGTTCAATTCCAAAGACGCGGATAACTCGCTGCTTCCCACGCCCCTCACCAACAGCCTCTTGATCAGCTTCCGGGATCTTGCGCTGCGAGCCCCCGGCTTCGTCTATCCGGCGCTTGATCCCGTCACTGCCACGACACCAGGCACTTACGTGCTCAGGGGTGATGCTTCCGGCATTATCGCCATCGCGTCGATCATGATAGAGCCCGGCTCCAATTCGCCCCCGGGCGTCGGTGGACTGGCGACCGCCCAAGTGCGGCTGGTATTTGCCAATCCGCTGCCGGACGATCGGTTCACATTGACCATCAGCGACAACGTGAAGGATCCTGCGGGCAACAAGTTGGATGGTGAAAGCAATGCGGCCGAACCGAACGGCGGCCCCATTTTCCCCAGCGGCAACACCCATGCCGGAGGAAACTTCATCGCCCGATTCACGATAGACACACGAGCTGAGCTCGCAACCTACGCATCCGGGAGCGTATACGTCGACACTAACGGCAATTACTCGTTCGACCCCACCAACACCGACGCCACCCATCGCGACATCACGTATCAGATGGGTTTCGCCAGCGATAACATTTTCGCAGGCAACTTTGTCAAGGCTCCTGCGGGCATCGCCGACGGCTTTGACAAGCTGGCGGCCTACGGCAAGGTGGGGACGAACTTTCGTTGGCTCATCGACGTCAATAGCGATGGCATCGTGAATGCGTCCGACGTCAATGTGATTCAGCCACTCTTCGCCGGCGTCACGAGTATCGATGGGATGCCCGTCGCGGGCAATTTTGACGGCAATGCGGCCAATGGGGATGAAGTCGCTTTGAAGGTTGGCAGTACCTGGTTGCTTGACAAGGTCGGCCACAACTTCGTGCTCGAAACCAAACTGCCGGGAACCAACATGGTCGGCCTTCCGATCGTGGGCGACTTCGACAACGACGGCATTGATGATTTGGGTTCCTGGGCCGACGACAAGTTCTATCTGAACCTGAGCACTCTCGGCCCCATCGACGGCACAGCTGACAGGATCTTCACCTTTGGCTTTGCCAGCGTTCGGGAGCGGCCTGTGGCGGGGGATTTTGACGGCGATGGTATCACCGACCTCGGGCTGTGGGTTCCGGATCGGGCCGGTGTCGCCCCTTCCGAAGCGGCTGAATGGTACCTGTTTCTCTCGGGTGGGAGCGCGGTGGGTCGAGGAGGAATTATCGGGCAAGGTCAAACGATTCTCGATCGACTGAATTCCCCCACCGGCGTTGTCTTCACGCCGGCCCCGTTCGGGAACGACAAGTTCGCCCAGTTTGGCGACGAATATGGCCTGCCCGTCCCTGGAAACTTCGACCCGCCAATCACCTCGGGGCAGCCGAACGGTAGTTATACAAACACGCAACTGGCCTTGGACGTCAACAACGACGGCGTCATTTCTCCGCTTGACGCTCTGCTGATTATCAACCACCTCAATAGTAACACCGTCGCTCCCACCAACTCGCCGTTTGTGCAAGCTCCTTTCGTGGACGTGAACGGCGACGGCGACTGCACGGCGCTAGACGCCCTCTTGGTGATCAACGCGTTGAACAGTCGATCAACCGAGAGTGTGGGGTCCAGCGAAGGCGAGGCGGCACCTGCCGACACTGTTTTCGCAGAACTTGGAAATGAAACGAACGCCGACGATACATGGATGGCCCTGCTTTCCGCAAACGAACACGATGGTCGAAAAGAAACACTCCCCGCGATCTTGCTGATCAAGGATCCTTGGGAACATTGGTAGCAGCGAAGAACCGCTGCATCCGAAGGTTCGGAGCTCCCGACCCGGTTGCTGGGGCTCAATGAAAACTGCGGATCGCTCGAAGATCGTACCGTGGCGTCAGAATTGCGAGTGCCAATGCGAGCACGTAGAAAAATCCCGCGACACTTCGACCGCCTGGATGCGGCTCGGTTCATGAACAGGTCATTGTTCACAGGTCTAAAGAAAAAAATAGGAATCTAGCATTCGAAAGCTGCGTGCATGAGAAGATTCTCGGATAGTAATCCGCTGGTTCACGGTTTTTCTATCCGAGACACACTGGCTGGCTTCTCCGGCACGCGGCAGGAGATGTGTTGATTTTCAAACCGCCTCGACCGACGGTGACTTTGCATGCGTTTGTAACGGCTACTCGGGCATTGAACAGCAGAGTTCCTCGCGTCGATGCCATTCGTGTTCAATTGATCGCATCAATAACGCACAATCAAAATGTATTGAATTCGCCGGGAATCGCGCGCGATCGTCGAAAAAGCTGGATTCGATTTGTTCGACCTCCAGAGTTTCCATTTTCCAGTCGCGACAACGCAGCTCCAGGCCATCGTAATTCCCTTGGATGTGGGTAACGGAATAGCCCAAAGAACCGCGTTTGAAGAATTCAGAAGCCTCGGAAATCGAGCCGAACAGGGAGGTTTGTGGAAACGTATCCGTAACCGTGCCGCGGACGAAAACGTGTGCTTCACCGTCAACGCTGTTCATCTTCACAGAAAGGGATTCGGATGTTTCCTTTACCGCAAAGGAAGCACGATGATGAACCCCTGGGAAAATCCGGCCTCCCACAAGAGTGTTGAGAAGCGAACTTGTGTCTCTGCGGGGAATGTAG
>CAIXSC010000986.1 GCA_903921945.1 uncultured Planctomycetaceae bacterium | reverse complement strand
TCAACGGCGCACCCATCGATCGTCGGCTGAAAAACGGAACGCGCGGCGGGTCACCGCGATGTCGGTCGCGATGAGCCGGTTCGTTCAGCGCGGCGGCTCGTCGGGTTCGCCATCCGGCTAACCAGGGCTCGACCACAATCGCCACGGCGATCGGTAGCAATGCGAACACAACGCCTGTGTACTTTGTCGCCGCCGCCGCCCCTGCCATCCATCCAGCCAGCGTCAGCCAGCCAAGCGATGATGTCGAGCAAAACGTAGGCGACGACACGAGCGAAGACGTAGTCGACGACGCAGGCGACGACGCAGGCGAAGCCGCAAGCGACGACACTGTCGAAGACACAAGTGACGACACTGTCGATGACGAGATCGGTTTCGACAGTGCCGCCCGCGCGCGATGCCAGGCGTGAAAGGCGAACAGTGTGTAGCCCGCGAGCACACCGTCGACCAAGCCGGCCATGGTCGTGTGCAGTATCCAGGGCGTGGAAAGAAACAGAACACTCGCGAACGCGCCGGCCCGAGGCCCCGCTTCGCGGGTCGCGACCGAACCCAACGCCACCGCCACGCTGACCGTAAAGAGACCGATCAGAACTTTGCCCGCGAGCGCTCCATGAAACCATGACTCGTCGCCGGTGGCGAGCGTCATCGACCACAGCGCCGCCAACTCCGCTCCCAGCGGCATGTTGCCATAGACGTTGTGCGACAGGTGTCCGATGCGCCCCGCTTGATGCCACTCCTTCGGAACCTGCAGGTGATACTCCAGCACATCGAATTCCCAGGGTGGCAGGATCGCGCCAAGCAACACGATCGCGGCGAATGGCAGCCAGCTCCACCGCCACCAAGAGGAGGCCATCATCCCCGCGCCGCTCATTCGGCGAAGTCGACGGAACTCGCACCACCAGCCGACGATCGCGACAAGTGTTGGCGGGGCCAAGACCAGCCATTCGGCGGACAGTCCTACGAGCGTTCCGATCGCTAGAGTCCACGCCGACAGCGTGCTTAGCCCGACCGCGAACGCTATCCCAATCCGCTCGCCGCGCCCCAATTCCAACTGGAGTCGAAGGGCGGTCAGGCCAGCGAAACCGATTCCTTGGCTAATGACGGCGGCGGCAGCGGCCAGCGTGGCGGCGGGTAGCCGATCGAGCAAGGCGAACTCAAGTTGGCCGCCGCCGAACGTCGAAAGCACGACTTCATCGGGAATCAGCGGATAGACGAGCCACTGCGAGTGGCTGGCGGCGGCGCCGAACAGGCCGGCGTATAGGAGGCAGGCGACTCCCACCAGCACGCGGACCAAGGCCGGCGAACGGAATGCACGAGCGCCGGCGCCGTCCATGCGTGTCACGCGGAAGAAAGGATGGGAACGCCGTCGCCCATGCCGCTCGTTGCGGCGGGCCGACGTCGAGTTATGATGGGCCAGTCTGACCCGAAACCGGAGAGATCGCAACCATGGCAGCCCCGCAGCGTTTGACCGGCATCTACACCCCGAACATCGTGCCGCTGGACGACCGCGGAGAAATCAACGAACCGGAATTGCGGCGCTACGTCGACTGGCTCATCGATCGCGGCGTCCACGGACTCTACCCGAACGGTTCGACGGGCGAGTTTACTCGGTTCACCGCCGAAGAGCGCCGCCGCGTCATCGAGATCATGGCCGACCAAACCCGGGGCCGGGTGCCGATCCTGGCCGGCGCGGCCGAGGCGAACACCCGCGAGACGATCCGCGCGTGCGAACACTATCACAAACTCGGCGCGCGGGCCGTCGCCATCGTTTCGCCGTTCTACTACAAGCTCAGCCCGGCTGGCGTATACGCCTACTTCAAAGAGATCGCGGACAACTCGCCGATCGATGTCACCCTGTACAACATTCCGCTGTTCGCGTCGCCGATCGATGTTCCCACTGTGCAGCGGTTGGCCGAGGATTGCCCGCGCATCGTGGCAATCAAGGATTCCTCCGGCGACCTGCCGCACATGATGCGGATGATCGCCGCCGTCCGTCCCACACGCCCCGACTTCTCTTTCCTCACCGGCTGGGACGCCGCCCTCATGCCGATGCTGCTCGTCGGCTGCGACGGTGGAACGAATGCCACCAGCGGCGTTGTCCCGGAAGTCACCCGCAAACTGTACGACCTGACGATTGCCGGAAAGCTGACCGAAGCGCTCGACCTGCAATACCGCTTGCTCAAACTCTTCGACGCTATGATTTTCTCGTCCGAGTTTCCCGAGGGCGTACGCGCTGGTATGCAGCTCCGCGGCTTCCAAACCGGCATCGGCCGGCAACCGCAATCATTCAATCAGCAATTGCAGCTCGACAAAGTGCGCGATCAATTGCAATGCCTGCTCGCCGCCGAAGGCTTCACCGATGAACCGCTCTGCGGTTGCTCCACACCGGCTCCCGTCGACCCGGAAGCGATCGCCCGCATCGTTCAAGGCGTCGTCGGCGAGCTGAAAAAACGCGGCATGGCGTAGTCGAGCCGCGACAGTTCGCGGAGATGCATGAACCGCGAAACGCTGGACAGGCGTGAAAAGCGTGTGAGCGTTGGTCCCACAACGTTCTTCTCACTCGTTTTACCCGACCTGCTGATCCGCATGGCGGACGCGGTTGGGGCGGCATTAGTCCCGCAGTGTTCCTGCCACTCGTTTTACAGGATCGCGTGGATCGGCGTGCCGAAGTCAATCTCCAACCGTTTCTGGCCGGGGATTTCCAGGCGTCGGGGGTCCAGCCCGAGCTGGTGAAGCACGGTCGCGTGAATGTCGGTCACGTAATGGCGGTCCTCGACGGCGTGAAAGCCGATTTCATCCGTGGCTCCGTGCGCGATGCCGCCGCGAATCCCGCCGCCGGCCATCCACACGGAAAAGCCATACGGATGATGGTCGCGGCCATCGGAACGCTCGGCTCCCGGCGTCCGACCGAACTCCGTGGCCCAGACCACGAGCGTTTCGTCCAGGAGTCCGCGTTGCTTGAGGTCCTTGAGCAGGGCGCCGATTGGCTGATCGACCGCTTTGCATCGCGTCGTGTGATTCGACAACAGTTTTGAATGCGCGTCCCAGCCATCGTCGTAGATTTGCACGAAGCGCACGCCGCGCTCGACCAACCGCCGCGCGGCTAAACACTGGCGAGCGACAGTCTGGGTCGCTGGCTGGTTGAAGCCGTACATCTCCAGCGTCCGCGCCGACTCGTCCTGAAACCGCACCACTTCAGGCACCGACATCTGCATGCGGAATGCGAGCTCGTACGATTTGATTCGCGCTTTCATCGCCGCGTCGTCGGGATACTCGACCGCCGCCATCCCGTTCAACCGCTGGAGCAGATCGAGTTGACGGCGCCGGCCCGCGATCGACACCGATTCGCCCGGCGTGCCGAACGGCAAGGGGTTGGCGGGGTCCAGGCTGAGCGTCACCCCGGAATGATCCGGCCCTAGATAACTGCCGTCGTGCGCCCCAACGCCGCCACAGCAGTCCCCCGGAGACGGCCCCATCACCACAAACTGCGGCAGATTGTCGTTGCTCGACCCCAACCCGTAATGGACCCACGACCCAATCGATGGATGGAACCCGTCGAAGATATGCCGCCCCGTGTGGAACTGCAGTTGAGCCGCATGATCGTTGTCCGTGGTCCACATCGAGCGAACGACCGCCAAGTCGTCGGCGCAGTCGCCCACATGCGGCCACCAGTCGCTCACATCCAACCCGCTCTGTCCGCGTTTCTGGAAGCCGACCTGAAGCGGGTACAGCGACGCCATCAGCGCCCGCGGCGTGCCCGCGAAATCGCGGACATTTTTGCGGTAGTACGGCGAGTCGAGCACCGTGGATTTATACGGAGACGCCTCGATCGTCTTGCCGGCATGCTTGTTGATCTCCGGCTTCAGATCAAAGCTCTCCAGATGGCTCGTTCCTCCCAACATGAAGAACCAAATCACACTTTTGGCCTTCGCTGGAAAATGGGGCAGCCCGGTCGGCGGCCGCCATTCGGCTTCGGTCTCCGCCATCGCCCGCGACACGCCGTCGCGATGCAGCATCGCTCCCAGCGCCAATCCAGTGAACCCCAGGCCGCAGTCAGCGAGAAAACGCCGTCGAGGCACCCGGCCGCACGGAAATCGCATCGCCATTGTCCCACTCCGTCTTACCGCCTGATCGACTCGCTAGTTCATCGTCAACGAATCGTCACGAACTCGTTGTGATTGTAAAGAACGTGTACCAAATCTTCGAAGGCCCGCTGCGCCGAGTCGGTGGAAGGCGGCCTTCGAATCGGCGTGCCAGCCGGAAACACCGGCCCCGCAGGCTGTCCAGCCGCCCGAGCTTGCTCCGCCAGGAATTCGCGGCACTCACGCTGTTCCGCTGCCGTCGCTCGCCTTCCCAAAACCCGTTCGAACGCCAACTCGACCCGCCGTGATTCGGGATCGCTTGCGGCGCCGGCGGCAACCTCCGACGCGATCTGAGCCGCGATCTCAGCCGCCAGTGTCCGCGCCGCATCCATCGCCAGCGGACTGTTCATCAGCACCAGCGCTTGCTGCGGAACAACACTCTCGCGGCGCCGATAGCAGGCGTTCGGATCGGCCGCGTCGAACGATTCCAAGAACCGCATTTTTTCATTCGGGGTGAGGCGGAAGTACAAGCTGCGACGATAGACGTTATGCCCGTGGCTTTCCGGTATCTCAGGTCCACCTTGGCGGTGGTCGAGCAGGCTGGCGGCCGCCAACACGCTATCGCGCACCGCTTCCGCCTCCATCCGTCGCGAGTTCATTCGCCACAGCCAACGGTTGGCGGGATCGACTCGTCGGGCCAGCTCGGCAGTCGCGTCTCCGCCCTCTTGGGACGACAATCGGTAAGTTGCCGACAGCACGAGTCGGCGATGCAGCGGTTTCATTTCCCAGCCGGACCGGCTCAGCTCGAGCGCGATCCAATCCAGTAACTCGGGGTGCGAAGGCCGATCGCCGTTGAGTCCAAAGTTGGCCACGCTGGGGACAATCGCTTGTCCAAAATGCCGCAACCAGATGTGATTCGCGGCGACCCGGGACGTTCGCGGATGTCGTGGATCGGCGAGCCACCGCGCCAACGCCAATCGGCGGCCGGTTGAAGTGGCTGGAAATGGCTCGCCGAGCGGTTCGTACTTGCCGTCCGGCGAGTCGCGCAGGGCGCGAGCTTGGTCAACCGCTGTCCGCGCGGCGGCGACCTTCTTTTCCTGGTCGGGGAGACGCGTCTCGGCGAGCGCGTGCTCGGCGCTCTGGAGTTCCTCCTCGCGTTGCGCAAGCAGCACCGCGTGGTGCGCTCGACTCGCCGCCAACGCCAGCGCCGCCCGCTCGGTGTCGCCAGTGGTCGCTGTGTACTTGGCCCGCTCGGCGGAAAGGCGCGCTTCAAGCGACGCGACGGCCGCCCGCGCGGTCGCGATCTTCTTTTCCTGCAGCGCGACGGCGTAGCCGGCGAGCCGCGTTTCACGCCGGACATCGTCGAGCGTCCGCGCAATGGGAGCGATCTCCAGTTCGAGGAACTCCGCCGCGCCATCATGCACCCAAAGCGCGAACTGCCCAGTCCGGCGCGGCGTGGGCAAGGTGTAAACCAACCGCTGCTCGCCATTGAGCTTGAGGACCAGTTGCTGGCCGCGCACCTGCGCCTCGATGACCGTCTCCTGCCCAACCTTCAACACGACAGGCACAATCCCAGCGGCCGGATAGACTTGCTGCCCGTTCTGCCGATGAAACGCCTGGATCGTCTGCTGATTGTCGCCCGTGCTTGTGTAGACATCCTGCGACTGGCCGTTGTCGACATAGTCGTAGCTGAATCCAATCGAACGCAATTTGCCGGCGGCCAATGCGCGATATCGCAACTTCAACGCGAACTGCTCGGGTAGCGTCTTCCGCAGCACGATGGTCGCGAAGCTGGTCACCTGCGTCTGTTTCAGCTTGCCGTCTTCCCATTGCCAAGTCCCGCTCAGCGGACTCCAAACGGCCGGTTCAGCGGCGGCGAAACGGGTACGGTAAATCGGCTCGACGACCGCCACAGGCCCCATCGCGGATGGCATCGGCGGAGCGGGCGTCGGCGGGGCGGGCGTTGGCGGAGCGGGCATCGGCGGAGCGGGCGTTGGCGGCGATACCGCGGTCGCTGCTTCGGCTTTGGCAAGCGACTCGCGAGCGGCAGTTGCGGCGGATCGCAGTTTGCTCGCTTCGGCCTCGGCGGCAGCGACGCGTCCAGCCGCCTCGGCGACCAGTCCCTCGGCGACGCCCGGTCGCAGCGCGGGATAAAACGCTTCGGCGGGCAAAGCCACAGGAGCGACCTGAAGACCTCCGACACCGAACACGGCGGGAACTTGCGGGTCCATCCGCCGTTTCTCATCGGGATAACGGCTATCGCCCCGCTGGAATACGAATGTCGGCACATCCAATTGTTTGTCGAAAACACGGGCGACGCCGACTTTCAATACTTGGCCAAGTGTCGCGTCTTTCTCGGTTTCGCCATCCGAGCCCAGCCGATCGGTGCGAACATCGTGCGGTTCGAACACGGCGCGGAATCGATAGTAATCGTCCTGCGTCAGCGGATCGAATTTGTGATCGTGGCAGCGAGCGCACTTGAACGTCGTCGCCATGAACGCTTGCCCCGTCTGTTCGATCGTTTCGAACATCCACACATTGCGGTCGAACTTGTACCAGTTGCGGCCCAGGAACCCAGTGGCGGCGAGCGCCTCAGGGTCAGCCGGCGCGACCTCGTCACCCGCCAGCATCTCCTCGACCATCCGAGTGTACGACCGATCGCGGTTCAGCGACTGCACGATCCAATCGCGCCACCGCCAAATGTGCCGTTGGCTGTAGCGGATCTCGTTGATGTTACGGCTGCCATACCAATCGCTGTAGCGCCACACGTCCATCCAGTGGCGTCCCCAGCGCTCGCCATGGGTCGGCCGCGCGAGCAAGCGGTCGACAACCCGCTCGGCCGCGTCCGGACTGGCATCCGCGGTGAATTCGTGGAGTTCATCGGCGGTCGGCGGCAGGCCGGTGAGGTCGATCGTGACGCGTCGCAGCCAAACGGCCGGCTCGGCAGCGGGCCGAGGCGTGATTCCGAGTCGGTCATGTTCGGCCCCGATGAATGCGTCGACCGGATCCCGAACCCAGCGTCGCAACGCCCCGTGCGCGTCGCTAGCCATCTGCTTCGGCAGCGACGGGCGGACCGGCGAGCGATACGACCAGTATTCCGCGGGCGTTTCCGGCGGCTTTTCATCCGCCGGCGCCGCCGCTCCACCGTCGATCCAACGACGCAGGAGGTCAAGCTCCGCGGCGGTCAGCGGAGTTCCATCGCCAGCGGGCGGCATGCGAAAACCGGCTTCGCCCGTCACAACCTGGATCAGCAAGCTCTCAGCCGGCTTTCCGGGAACGATCGCCGGGCCGCTCTCGCCACCCCGGCGCATGCTGGCCGCCGTGTCGAGCCGCAAACCATTTTTCTGCTGCAGGGCGCCATGGCAAGCGACACAGCGTTTGGCCAGTAGCGGCTTCACGTCGCGAAGATAGTCCACCGCCGGAGTGGGCGTGGACGCCTTCGGCCCCGAAGCGGTCACGGCCGGTTCCTCGGCAAGAAGCCTCGAAGGACAAGCAACTGCCGCTGCGACAGCCGCCGAGATAACCGCTGTGACAGCCGCCGAAAAGGCGGCCAATATGGCGGCCTTTATGGCGGTTCGATTCCAGAGCGGGCTGAGTGCCATAGCGCTAAACAACGTTTGAGGCGATCGCATCCGACGGCCCTCAGGGCGAAAAAACATTCAGGACGACGGAAGTATAGGTCAGCCGATGCGGTTCGGGTTGTAACCAGTTTCCCCCCTTAACGCCCCGGTCGTGCGCAACGGCCGGCACGCAGCTCGATTGGTGGAGCACTTCACCAGCCACCGGCACGATCGACGACAAGCTCGCGCGGTTGTGCGGTTGTGCGGGGTGATCGATGGTTCGAAGGGATGGATGTTCACCGCTCTAAGATGTTAGGGAGAAACGGATGCGCGACGCGGTGCTCAAAGGGGGATGTCGATGGCCCTAGGAATATCGCCGACGGTGGATTACGCATTTAAGCGGTTGCTCGGGGACCCGCATCACAAACGGGTGCTGATCCACCTGCTCAATGCGATTTTCGAGCATCAGTTCTCTGTAACTGACGTAGAGATCCTCAACCCTTTTTTGGAGAAGGATTTCGAGGACGACAAGCTGTCGATCCTGGACTTACGGGCACGGGACACGTGCGGGCGACAGTACAACTTGGAGATGCAAACGTCGCCGTCCCGGGCGTTGTCCAGCCGGCTCGTGTACTACCTCGCCAGCATTTACAGCCAGCAATTGGGAGAATCCGAGGCGTATCGCAGCTTGGCCCCAGCCATAAGCATCTGTTTTCTCGACGAGATTCTCTTTAACAACACACAGGCATTCCACACGCGCTTCCGGCTTTGCTCGCTGTAACATCAACTGGTCT
>CAIXSC010000985.1 GCA_903921945.1 uncultured Planctomycetaceae bacterium | reverse complement strand
CTTCGGGGAGCTTTGGCCAGCCAGGCCACATAGGCCAGCCAGGCCATGTAAGCCAGCCAAGCCAAATAGGCCAGGCCAATCAGCAAGCCCCTTGGGCCAATCCGTCGAGTGCGGGTGGAACGCACTCGATGGCCCAAAACCCGGGGCCGACCCCGATGAACGCGGGATACCCGGGTTCACTGCCGTTGCCTCAACCCGGTTCGCCGATGGCGGCATTTGCCCCAAGCTCGCAGCCGCAACCGGGACAGTCACCGATGGGGCAATTTTCCCCGGGCCCCGCCCCGGTGAATCCGGCCCCAATGAGTGCCGGACCGATGGGGCCGGGACCAATGAGTCCAGGGCCAATGAGTCCAGGGCCAATGGGGCCGGGACCGCTGAGCGCTGGGCCTATGAGTCCGGCTCCGATGAGTCCGGCTCCGATGAGTCCGGGGCCGATGAGCCCGGCCTGGACGAGTCCGGGGCCGATGAGTCCGGCTCCAATGGGTGCGGGACCGATGAATCCGGCTCCGATGGGGCCGGCTCCGATGGGGCCGCCCTGGACGAGTGCGGGGCCAATGAGTCCGGCTCCCATGGGTGCGGGACCGATGAATTCGGGACCGATGGCGTCAGCTCCAATGGGGCAATCCGCTTTTGGGAACGTTCCCTTCGGATTGGGGCCGATGGCCCCTACGCATCCTGGTCATGCCGTGGCAGCGCACCCAGGTTTTCCATCCCCGATAACCGGACCGGCACCGATGTCGTATCCGATCGGCGTGGGAAATCCCGGCGGGCTGCCGCAGGCGGGCCCCGTTTCTGCGCACTACGGTTCACCGATGTCTGCCGGCCCGATGGCGGCACCGATCGCGGTGCCGGTCGCGATGCCCGCCTATGGGATTCCGGCCGCGGCAATGCCAACGCAAGGCATGCCAGCTCAAGCCATGCCAGCTCAAGCGATGCCAGTGGCGCGTCCCGTGCCGGCTCCCGGTCAATTGCTGGTTCCCGATGAAGCATTCGGGGACAGCTCTGAAGATGCGAAGATTCGCCCGGTTCACTCGGCGGCAGCCGCCCTGAGTCAGCAGCGCGCTCGGTCCGCTCAAACGCCGATCATCCTTGGGATCGGCGCCGGGATCATCGGGATCATGTTGGCGATCCTCTACTTCGGCTTGGAAAACAATGGAGGCGGCGCCGCGAATCAACTTGCGAAAAAGCAGGCCCAGAATTCACGAGGCGCGAGTGTTGTGGTCGGAGGACCACCGCAGCGGCCGCCTAGCAACCTTTTGCCGTCGCGCGAATCGAGCGGATCCCGCGGTTTGTCCGGCGCCGCTCTGGCTGGTAAGCAGCAGTCGCCGACGACCGTCGCCATTGGCGAGAATTCGGAACGGGACGAACGTCGCGTGTCCAAGAACGGCGACTCGGCAGCCAAGCCGGAGAAGAAGCCGGCGACGGATTCGGATGCGAAGCCGGACATGAAACCGGAGATGAAGCCGGACATGAAACCGGAGATGAAACCAGCGTCGAAACCGGACGCGAAGCCCGAGCCCAAGCCGGAACCGAAGCCGGAACCAAAGCCGGAACCAAAGCCTGAGCCCAAACCCGAGCCCAAGCCGGAACCGAAGCCGCCGGCGAAACCGATTCCCCGCCCGTCGGCGGAAGACGTGGTGGCGTTGTCGAAGGCGCTGACCACGGCTCGGACCGCGATCGGCGAGCAGAACTATGACGTGGCCACGGCGGAGTTGACGAAGGCGTCCGGGCTGTCGAAAGTTCCGGCCCACGTCGCGCGCATCGAACGCCTGCAGCAGCTCAATCACTACTCGATGGAGTTCCGCAAAGCGTTGCGCGAATCGACGAAAAGCCTGAAAGCGGGCCAGACCGTCATGGTGAAGACCACCGCGGTCGGTGTGGTCGAGACCTTTGCCGGCGAAGACAAGATCATTCTGCGGGTGGCCGGGATGAATCGCACTTACCGGTTCGCGGATTTGCCGGTGGGGTTGGCGGTCGCGATTGCCGACCTGTGGCTGGATCCGAAAGAGCAGAGCAGCTTGTTGATCAAAGCGGCCTTTGTTTTGGGGCACAAGTCGGCGAACGAGGACACGCTGAGCAAGGCGCGCCAGTGGCTGGAAGAGGCGAAGGGGGCGTTGCCCGATCCGGTCTCGCAACTGTCGCCCGTGCTCGAGGACCGTTACGATAACCTGCAGAAGGATGTTGACGACCTGCCGAAGGACGCGTGAGCGAGGACACCGGTCGATGAAGTCGCCAGAAGACCGGCCGGTTAACCGTCCGCCACCTCCGCCTCCACCTCGGCGCCCTGCTCATCCCGGCGCCAGTTCGTCGCCACCGCCGGCTCTGCCATCCCAAGCTGGATCGATCCCAGTTTCCCGTACACCGCCGGGTGCGACTCCCGCACCCGGCAGCGCGTCTGGTATTCCCCCGGGGCCTCCGAAGCGTGGCGGAACGGCCGTCGCACCGGGTGGTGGCGGGGCGAACGTCGACACGAATGGACCGGTCGTCGCGAGCCAGCCGACGGTGGTCGCCGCCTCGTCCGGTTCGGCTTGGCAGTTTCTCGGCCACGACATCCTTCGGGAACTGGACCGAGGGGGACTCGGCGTCGTGTTCTTGGCGCGTCATGCGATGCTCCACGAGTTGCGGGCGATCAAACGCCCGCTGGATCATGAGACGTTGGATTCCGCGAGCGTCGTGGAGCGGTTCAAGCGGGAGGTGCGGGCGGTCGGCTTGCTGAAGAACGAGCATGTGATTCGCGCCCACGATGCGGGTATCGATCAGTATGGGCCGTATCTGGTGATGGAGTATCTGGAGGGCTTGCCAATCAGCAAGCTGGTGGGCCGGCTCGGTCCGCTTCCGATTCCGTTGGCCTGCGAGTTGGCTCGACAAGCCGCTTTGGGACTGCATGCCGCCTATGAGCGCGGCTTGGTCCACCGTGATATCAAGCCTTCGAACTTGATGTTGGCGCGGCATGATACGGGCGCCCGAATCGTGGTGATCGACTGGGGCTTGGTCAAGGGCGTTGAACTCTCGGCGCCCCCAGGTTCGTCGGGTGTCCGCGAGGTCACTGTCCTGGGCACTACGATGGGCACCTTGGGGTACATGTCGCCCGAGCAGTGTCGCGGCGAGTCCACGCTCGATTCGCGAGCGGACATTTACAGCCTCGGGGTGACGCTGGGCTGTTTGCTAACGGGGCGCGCGGCGACTGATTGGGTTGACGGAATTCCCGGGGTGGTCAATCGATCCGGTGAACTGCCGCGAATCGCCGCTCTCCGCGCATTGCGATCGGAACTGCCCGAGGATTTGCTGTCGGTCCTCGGCAAGATGGTGGACGATCACGCCGCGCGCCGTTTTCCCCATCCAGGATCGGCGGCGGAAGCGTTGGCGTTGTGGACCGCGCGTGTAACGCCGCCCGTGCTGCTCGACTTGCTGACCGCCAAGTCGCCCAGTGATCTGCCCCAACTCCTACGCAAGCTCTCAGGTTCTGCGGGCAGTTCTGCGGGCAGTTCTGCGGGCAGTTTGGTGGGCAGTTCGGCGGGCAGTTCGCCGGCTAGTGGTGGATCTGGCGCTCGGGGCCGAGCGTTTGCGTCCACGATTTCCCTTGCAGCTGCGCCGGTGATCACCGCTGCCGCTGTGCCGGTGGAGGCGGCTTCAGGAACATCCGGCGGTGCGCTGCCTCGCACTGATCCGGCCGGCCCGCAGTCGGTTCCACTGGTT
>CAIXSC010000984.1 GCA_903921945.1 uncultured Planctomycetaceae bacterium | reverse complement strand
GGTCCGGGCGGAAGTGGTCGCGTCACGGTCGCGGGAGGCGCTCCCGCCGCGGCGCCAGGCAGTGGAATGCCGAGTGGGGGTGGGGCACCGCCACGAACCTCCTCGAGCGGCACGCCTGCCGCGGCGTCCGCAAAAACGCCCCGGCCCGTCGGAACTCCGGCTGGTGCGGCTAGTCCCCAAGTTGCCGGTCCCCAAGTTGCCGGTCCCCAAGTTGCCGGTCCCCAAGTTGCCGGTCCCCAAGTCGCCGGTCCCCAAGTCGCGGGTCCCCAAGTCGCCGGTCCGCAAGTTGCCGGTCCGCCGCCGGTCGCCGGTGCAGGGCGGGGACCGGGGGCCACGGCCGGTTCGGCCTCTCCGGTGCCAGGCGGGATTCGTCCG
The DNA here is from genome assembly GCA_903921945.1 of uncultured Planctomycetaceae bacterium. Classification (GTDB taxonomy): domain Bacteria; phylum Planctomycetota; class Planctomycetia; order Pirellulales; family Pirellulaceae; genus CAIXSC01. The sequence continues at coordinate 5,063 of CAIXSC010000984.1, read as the reverse complement.
AATGTTCCTCCGGCTGGGCCTGGTGGATTGCCACCCGGCGGGCCGGCCAGCGGTGCGTCGCCGCTCGCGGCGACCCGAGGCAAATCGAAGCTGACCAATCAGCAAATGTTGCTGTTCGGCGGACTGGCGGGTGGCGCGGTGCTCGCGGTGGTGGCGCTCATCGTGGTTCTGGCTTCAGGTGGCGGCGAAGAGCCAGCCGGCGAGGGAGCCGGCAATGTTCCCGCGGTCGCTGATGCTGGAGCGACTCCGGGGGCGACTCCGGGGGCGACACCTGGAGCGACACCTGTCGGAGTGACTCCCAGTGGTGCGCCGGCAGCGGCGACGATGGCGGCGGGGGCTCCGGCTGGAAAGGCGGCAGGCGGCGGTCCGACCGCGATTCCAACGAGCATCACCCGTGTTGTTCCCCGAGTGGGCAAGGGGAGTGACAAAGGTGGTGACAAGGCCGGCGCTGGCGGTTCGATGGCTGGCAAGGGAGAGCCCGGCAAGGGAGGCGCCGACGCGGTGGCTTCGGCCCCGGCTTTGAAACAAGCGGTGATTCCCGACGACGGCAAGGCGCTGTGGGAATCACCCACGAGCGGCAGCCCTGTCGAATTCAACTGGGTACCGCCCGGCGGGCAATTGTTCATCGTGATCCGCCCGAGCGATTGGCTCGGCACGCCGGAAGGCGCTCGCGTCGTCCGCGCATTGGGGCCGGCTTATGAAGCAGCCGTCGCCGATTGGGAAAAGGCCGCGGGCGTGGCCTTCAGTGACGTGGAACGGATGATCGTGACGCTGCACGACAACGGGGAAGCATTCCCGCGAGCGTCGATTGTGGTCCACGCGAAAGAGCCGCTCGTCATCGACGAACTGGTCGCGAAATGGGGGGCTCAACCGGATAAAGAAACACCAAAGGCGGTGGTCTACCGCGGTTCGGGCTGGAACTACTGCGTGCCGCGTGGCGAAGAGAACCGCCTGTTCCTCATGGGAGCGCCGGAGGAAGTGACCGAGTCGAGCAAGATCGGCGGTCCGCCACCCGCTTTGCGACGGGAGATCGAGCGTCTCCGGCGGCTCACCGACTCCGACCGCCATTTCACGCTGCTCGTCGCTCCGAATTACCTGGCCAGCGCGATGTTCCGCGACGGCCGCTCGTTCTATTTTGGCGACGCGAAAAAAGTCCGCGAACCGCTCGACTGGTTCCTGCGGGACGAACTGCAATCGGTCTCGTTGAGCATGCACACGGCTGGCGACACGTTCGTGGAAATGCGGCTCACCAGCAATCTCAACAAAGAACCGTACAAGCTGGCGGCCGAGCTGCGCGACCGACTCGAACAAGTCCCCGATTTGGCCTTCGACTACATCGCGACGCTGGGCACCAATCCCTACTGGGAACGCGTTCGGCTGCAGTTCCCAAACATGATTCGGTTCTTGCATGGCAAGACCCGAATTGGCGTGGAGGACGACACGGCCACGATCAACGCTCGCTTACCCGGCCCCGCCGCTCACAACTTGGCGTTCGGTGCTGAGATGTTGCTGATGTCCACGCCGGGCGCGGTCGCCGTAACAGCGGTCGCGACGAAAGGCGGCGGCGGTGCGACGGCGAGTGGCCTACAGCCGTCGAAGATGACGGTCGACGACATCCTCGCCCAATTCAAGACGACGATCGCCTTCGAGGCCCAGTCGCTCGAACTGGCACTCCAGGATATCGCCCGCGACGTCAACGAGCAGCTCAAGGGCCTGCCCTCCGAATTCAAGATCAAGATCATGGGCGAGGACCTGCGTTTGGACGGTATCACCCGAAACCAAACGGTCCGTGACTTCAACCAGCGGGACAAGCCGCTGGGCGAGGTGCTGACCGCCATGGTCATGAAAGCCAATCCCGTCACAACCGTGAAAGTCCCCTCGGAAAAAGATCAAAAGCTGTTGTGGGTGGTCGAAAAGGATCCGGATGATCCGTCGAAAACCGTCGTGCTCATCACCACGCGGCAAGTGTCCGACCAAAAGAAATACAAACTGCCCCCCGTTTTCCAGTTGAAGTAACCGTCTGTCAGGCGGTCCCTTCGCCCACGCGCCTCGATTTCCCATCGCCTACCCCTCCGAGGGCCGCGGCATCGCGGCGGGGCCTATGAGCGGCCTATCGGTCACCTGCACCACTTGTAAAGCGCGGCTGAAGATCGCCAATCCCGCATGGGTCGGCAAGCTCGTCGCTTGCCCGAAGTGCGGCGGCATGGTCCTGATCTCTGCCCCCCCAAGCAGTGTCGCGGCGCATTCGGCCGCGACAGCCGCGCAAACTCCGCCCGCTGCCATTCAGCCCTCGCCGGACGAAACCCAGGTCGCTAAACGACCCACGGACAACACGCACAAAGGCAATGCCGTCCCGGATAGGCAGCCTGCGGAGCGATCGCCTGCGGAGCGATCGCCTGGGGAGCGATCGCCTGGGGAGCGATCGCCTGCGGAGAGGTCGCCTGCGGACAGATCTTTTGAATCCAAGGCGATGGAATCGAAACCTTCGGATCCCAAGGTGCCGGTGGGCAAAGCAGCAGCCGTTAAGGCGCCAGCGGTTAAGGCGCCGGTCACGCCGTTCGACGAGGATTTCAATCTCGATGCGCTGGCCGCGTCCGATCCGCTCCCGGCCGCGCCTTTGCCACCCAATCCCCCCGGAATTCACCGTGGCGGAAGTTCGTTCAGCGCCGCGCCCAATCAAACGGTCTCCGCGACTGGCTCGGCGATAACCGTTGGTTCGGCGACGACGCTTCCTACACCACCGTCGACGACCACTCCACCGTCGACGACTACGCCATCGTCCGCGTCGCCATCGTCCGCGTCGGTATCTGCGTCGGTGTCGGTGTCGCCTGCGTCGACATCGTCCGCCACGGTGGCGTCCGCGTCGTCGCCCATGGCACCCTCGGTTCCAGCTCCTCCGCCAGCTCCAGACTCCACGGCTTCGATGCCGCTTGTTGCGGCGCAGCCTGAGTCGGAGTCGCTTGGTTCAGCGCCACTGGATTCGGCTCCGCTCGATTCGGCTCCGCTCGATTCGACGCTGGCCGTTTCCCAGGGATCTTCGGTAATCTGGCTATTGCTTTGGGTGGGTGGCGGAGTGGGAGGCGGGTTGCTGCTCGCGTTGGGCGTGTTTTTCGCGGTTGCTTGGCTTCGTGGGCCGGTGGGACCACCGGCCAATCCGCACGCCGTTCTGCCAAGTTCGGGCGGTAAGGGGGCGTTGGAAGCGGAGAATGAGGGAGATGCCGCAAACGCGGATGCAACGCCCGTAGCCGCCGGCGGCACGTCGGAAGCTGCCATGCCGGCAACCGCCAACCCGGTATCCGCAGTCGTTGGTTCATCGATTCCTGTCCAGGGCTCGTCGACATCTCCGGACAAACCAGACGTCGTTCCGCTTCCTGTTGCAGCGAAACCTGACGCGACCGCGTCGGCGAAATCGCCGGCTGTTGGAGCCGACATCGAGGCGCCGCCGGGCTTCACGCCACGGGTGCCCGAGAACGGTTCCGCACCGGCGGCCGGGGCTGGGACCGGCACGAAAGTCGCACCTGCGGGCGGTTTGCCAGCGGTCGATCGGCCCGCAGCCGAGCCTGCGGCCGGTGCGATCGCGAACCCGGCGGCACCGACGCCGATTGCGGGGCGATTTGCCGGTTTGCTCGCTGAGGGTGTCGCGGACACGACGACGCCGGCCTCGGTGGTGGCTGCGCGTCCACGGGCGGCCAACTCCGATGTGGTGAGTTCCGTGCCGGTGGATGAGGAGATTCGGCGACCGCGTCCCCGGGAAATCGACCTCGCCGCGCGATTGGCCGATCCGCTGCAAAAACTGCAGGTCAAGGAAATGGCACTGGTCGATTTCGTCCGGTTCATGTCCGATTTGAGCACAGTGCCCATGACGCTCGACGCCGACGCCCTGCGTTTCCGCCGGCTGTCGCCGCGCACGATGGTGTCTGTGGACGTCGAGCAGTCGACCGTTCGGGAGGTGTGGCAAGCGGCTCTTGCACCGCTGCAATTGGGACTCGAACTGGGCGAGGGGCAAGCGCGGATAACCGACCTGTCGATGTTGGGCGCGCCGCCGCGGCAGCGGATGCACGATGTGGCCGACTTGACGGGTGGTGACGTGCAACGGGCCGCGGCGTTGGCGCAGTGGATCAGCGAACTGATCATGCCCGGAACGTGGGCGGCGGATGGTGGAACAGGGCGGTTGATCCCGGCGGCCAACGGTATATCCATCGAGCAACGGGAACTCGCGCATCACCAAGCCATGTTCCTGTGCGACAAGCTGCGAGTCGCGCGGAAGTTGGCCCCGCGCGGCAAGTTCCCGCCCGAACTGCTTGCGGTCGGAGCCGTGCCGAATCGAGCCCGCAGCGGACTCGCGACACCCATTCGACTGAACTTCAATCGCTCGACACGGTTGACCCAGATCCTGGACCGGCTGGGAACCGTGGCCTCAGTCACGATCTTGGTCGATTGGACCGCTTTGCAGGCAGCCGGTTGGACACCCGAGACGATGGCGAAGCTGTCGGTCGATGGCAAATCGCTAGCGGAATCGCTGGCGATATTGTTGACCCCGCGCGAGTTGGCCTTTCGAACGGTCGACGATAGCACGTTGGAAGTGACGACGCCGGCAGCGGTGGTGGGACATCTGGAATGGGAGCTCTACCCAATCATCGACCTGCTAGTCCCGGGCGTTGATGCCTCGACCGTGATCGACCAACTACGGGATGTGGTCGCCGCTGAACCGCTGGAAGCACCGAACCTGGAGACCGCTTTCCGTTTCGACGCCCCGAGCGGCTCGGTGCTCGCGTCGCTCCCGGAACCGCACCATCGCGCGGTCGCCCGCTGGCTGGCCGACCGCCGCGCCGCCACCGCCGCTACGGAACAGACCGCCACGCCTGCCGCCGCGAATCCAGCCACCCCAAAGCCAGCGCCGTAGGCCAACTACCGCGGTTCAAGTTCAAACGCGGTCCCTTGCCAGGTTTTGGTGTTCGTGAGTGGTTGGGTCCCTCGATGGGCGAGACGCTCGGAATCACCCCAAGGCAAGAACAGTTGTCCCTGTTGGCCGAAGGCCAACTTCAACGTAGCTTGGGGCGTTT
>CAIXSC010000983.1 GCA_903921945.1 uncultured Planctomycetaceae bacterium | reverse complement strand
TGGACACAGCGGTTGAAGCAGTGGTGGACGCCAATCGTATCGGCCGGTATGGCGGTTTCTCGGTTGATTCGCGGCATTGGATTGCTCCCAGTCATGAATCGCTATTTGCTGTTTGGGGCCGACCCGGTGTTGTCCCCCCTGCGAACGCATCGCGAGATAGTCCAATCACTCAATCGCGAAACGGAGGCAAAAGCGGACACATCCCGAAAAAAAATCTGAAAGAAATTCAGTTTTTTCGTCCGGAAAGGACTTCGCCATGTCGACGGCCCGTGTCGCCTCAAGTCGTCAGGACGACCTGCTACCACTTTGTGGCGGCGGTTCGATGGGGTCGCGAGTCGATCAGACCTGGACTGAAAAGGAGGAAGCGAGCAAGCAGAAAGAAGCAGAAAGTGCCTGGCACGAATGGCCAGAAGAAAGCAGTAAGTGCCTGGCACGAATGGCCAGAAGAAAGCAGTAAGTGCCTGGCACGAATTGCCAGCAGAAAGTGCCTGGCACGAATGGCACGGGCCGGGCGGCTTGCGCCGCCGTCGAAGACCTCGCCGTCAGGGTCAAAGAGGTCGATCGGGAAGCCCGCCTACGCGAGGCTTTCCTCCAGCTCGCCATCGGCGACTCAATCGACTGGGACGACGAACCCGGCCTCGCCGACTCGCGTCTTGACAACGCGCCGAGCGGCGAACTGGTCGGCGACTAGCTGATTCGGCGTCCTCCTCCTTCCCGGCGTCCCCAACCTGGGGCGCCGGGTGTTTCTTTGGCTCGTGTCCGTCAACGTCCTGATCACCGAACGCGAGGTATGCCGTTCCAGGACCTCAATCTCGTCCCGTACCTGACGGTGCGCGAGAACCTCGCATGGCCGCTGCTATTCGCTGTCGCCAGCACGGACTCGAGCCATTTACTCGAGTCATCAACTCGAGCCATTTACACGGTCGATTTCCGGGGACCATTTACGGTTTGTCGATCTTCGCGGTTTTCACGAAGGCCATGAGCGACTCCGCGTGGCTGGCGAGCGTCTTTTGCGGGCCGGTCGCCTTGACGAAGATCGAGACGTCGCCCGCCGGGATGATGGCGGCGAGCATGCGGTAGCCGGCCTTCTTTTTCGGCGGAGCCATTGGACCGCGACTGTCGTTGAACTCGCCCGCCAAATCGACCCACGTCACTTGCACGCCCGCGACTTCGAGCGTTTTCACTTCATCCTTCTCCGGGCTGCCGCCGAACTGACCGCGCCACCGATCGATGTTCGCGTCCACGGCTCCGCCCGCGCGACTCAGCGTCAGACGGCCGTCGGCATCATCGCCGTCCGCTTTCGGCAAAGCAAACTCGGCGTCGATGAAGCCTCCGGGAGGAATCGGTTTCGCAACCCAGCCGGCAGGCGCCGTGAACGAGACATTCTCGATCGTCAACGGTTGGCCTCCGCCGTCTTTCCCTGTAGCGGCAGCCGCTTCGGTCGGCGCGGACGCTTCACCACCCGAGTTCGCTGTGGTCGCCGGCGCGGCGGATTCCGTGGCAACTTCGGCGGGTTTCTTAGCCATCGGAGTCGAAGGTGCCTCCGCTTCACAGCCCAACAACGCGGCCAGCGCAAACGTCCACAAACCATGGCTGCCATGGCGGAATAGAACGCGGCCCGATGCGCGGCCAGATTTCCGACCAGATGGGCGAGTCAACGTTCGGACATCGCACAGCTTGGCTGGCCCGGCGGAGCCATTCGAGCCAGCGTCAGGCTCAGTCGCGGCACAAAAGGAGAGACGCGGAGACTTCGTGTTCGTCATCGAGGCAACTCCGAACGGGGACCAGATCGAGTAAACGGACGACGGGAATGGAACGACAGAAAACGGCTGCGGTGAAGCGGACGCCGTACGGTAGCGGCCCAACGATCGAAGGCAAGGAGCCGGCCAGCCCTTGGAAGCCCGGAGCGTGCCGGGCTCATCGACCATTCCGGGCGAGCCGGTCCCCAGGTCGGGCCGCCGGCTAGGCTAGGGATTGACGCAATGCCGCAGGGGTTGACCGGCGAGTCCGGCGAGCAGGTTGTCGGCGGCGATTTCGGCCATGCCGTTGCGGCTGGAAACGGTCGCGCTGCCGATGTGCGGGGCGACGACACAATTCGGGAGGTGCAGCAGTGGATTGTCGAACGCCGGCGGTTCCGGGTCGGTAACGTCCAGTCCGGCGGCGAAGATATCGCCGTTACGCAGCGCCGCGGTCAGATCAGACTCGTCGACGATCCCGCCCCGGGCCGTATTGATGAAAATCGCGGATCGCTTCATCTTCCGAAACGCGTCGGCGTTGAACAGGTGCTTCGTCGAATCGTTCATGACGGTGTGAACCGAAATGAAATCGGATTCGGCGAGCAGCGTTTCGAAGTCGACTAGGCGAGCGCCCAGATTCCGCTCGGCCTCCTCGTTTCGCGACCGGCCGTAATACAGCACGTTCATATCCCAACCGCCTCGGCAACGTTTCGCCATCGCGTAGCCAATCCGCCCCATCCCGACGATTCCAATCGTCTTGTTCTGCAAGTCGGCACCGATGTGGCCAAGCGGTTCCCACGTCTTCCATTTTTTCGCGCGGGCATAGTCAACGGATTCGACGATCCGCCGCGCGGCGGCGATCAGCAACGCGAAGGCGATATCAGCGGTGGCGTCGGTGAGCACCCCGGGCGTGTTACCGACTTTGATGCCGCGGCGAGTGGCTTCGGCGATGTCGATGTTGTTAAAGCCAACCGCGAAATTGCTGACCACCTTCAACTGAGGGCCCGCCGCATCCATAACCTCGGCGTCAATCCGCTCCGTCAGTAGCGACAAGAGACCGTCGCAACCACGGACCTTTTCCAGCAGTGTCGCGCGCGACGGCGGCAGCGGATCGCGGATCACCTCGGCGTCACAATGAGCGAGCACTTTGTCCAGACCGGCGGCGGGGATTTCTCGAGTGACCAGGACACGCGGCTTCGGCATGGAAGGAAAGCTCCGCGAACAAGGAATGTAAGGGACTCGAAACGACGGGGTGGAACCGGAAAACACCCCGCGAAAAACCAAGTGCGGGAAGCCTACCCGCAAGTCGCGCGAAAATGAACGGGGCGCCGCGATTCGCGAAGCGCCGCGACTCGTCAGGCACCGCGGTTCGTTCAGCACCACAGTTCGTTCAGTGCCACAGTTCGCCAAGCAACGCCGCTCGTCAGGCACCGCCGCCCAAGGGCGTTGTCAGTAGCAACCACAGCACCAAGCCGGTGAAGGCGGCGATCACGATCGCCGTCCATTCCAGATAGCCAAGGGTCCGGATCATAAGGCACCCCGTGTCGTCAAGAGCCGCAGTAGCGATCCGCTCCGCGGTCAATCGAAGCGATCGACGATCGCCAATTCTCCACCCGTTCTACGCCCCGCAAGCCACATCAGTTCAGTTGAGTTGAGTTGAGTTGAGTTGAGTTGAGTTGAGTTGAGTTCACCGGCAACCTTGCCGAGGGCACAGCCATAGGCTGGAAGAAGGCGTCGTCGGCACTCGTGGTGCGAAGCAGGGCCCGGCCAAGAGCGGGCGTCGCGGCGTTCGCGATCCAATCCGCGGTGAATGTGGCCTGTCGTGTTGAGAGCCACGCAAGCTGGATACGCTACGGAGGTACGCGCTGCGCCGCGCCACTCGATGCACGAACGATCCCAAGATGCCAGCAAGCCCCGCCGTGGATGGACGATGTGGCGATGTGGCGGGGTATCGCACACGTGCCGATGAAGATCCGCTCGCTCCGGTTCGTCACCCCAGCGGGTCGAACCCAGCGTCTGGGGCGAGTGCGTTGCAGGACGGGTCGCGAAACGGCCTCATGTCGCCGATTCGCAGGCAATTCATGACAATTCGACGCGGCTGCTCAATTACGAGTTTGACGCTCCGAGCCCGCATCGGCTCCGTTTTGCAGTGTATCCAGCACGCTGCCCGGAGGTACGACCCGCATTCCGACTAGCAGAGCGGATCTTTCTTTTCGGTGATGACCGGCAAGCCAGGGGCGAGTTCCGCGTTGAGTTCCTTGAACGGCTTCATGTCTTCCGGCAAGTTGTCTTCGTGGAAGATGGCTTCGACCGGGCATTCAGGGACGCACGCTTCGCAATCGATGCATTCGTCGGGATGGATATAGACCATCTGTTCGCCTTCGTAGAAGCACTGCACGGGGCAAACGACGACGCAATCGGTGTACTTGCATCCAAAGCACGGTTGAGCGACGACGTGGGTCATCGGACGAAAACTCCTACTCGCGAAGATAATGTTTCGACACGCGGTCGAAAGGTTAACTACGTATGTCGGCCAGTGACAGTCAAGGCCAGTAATGATCAGCCATCCAGATGCTTCAGTCTACGCAGCTTGCCCGCAACTGCCTAGCTCCCCGTAACTCAGTGAACTGGCAACTCAGCGAATGGGTCCGGAGCGGGGAGTGCTCGGGCGAGTTGCGGCGGAAAAGCCGGCGGTGCCGGCGGCGGCCAGCGCCCCAAACGCGAGGGTCCAAGCGGCCATTTTTCCGAGTATCGCTCGGTTGTTGCGATTGATCATGGAGGGGGTAGGGGCTTTTTCGCCGAGTCCTTGAGTGTGCATGGCGTGCCATGCTTGGAACATTTCGTCGGCGTTCATCTGGTCGATGATTGTGCTGTCCGCTTTGGATTGAAGCTCTTGAGACCATTCGACGACGATCTGCGAGCGGGCGTATATCAAGATCCCGCCGAACAGCAGGGCGAAGATCGTGACGAGCATTCCGGCGTAGACGACGCGGTTGCGGAGCGAACTATCCGGGGCGGCGGATTGCGAACGCTCGGGACGTGTCTGGATCGAGTCGGAGGCTTGAGGCTGCGACCGCAGTTCCCGCAGAAGCGGGATGGCGATCCACTGGCCGCAGGTGCAAGGCACTTCCTGGCCGGCTTGGCCGGGCGAGACCGCGATGGAGGTTCCGCAGCGGCAGGTCACTAGATAGCGGGCACTCATGGAACGGTTCCTTGCTAATCGCCGGGCGCGGCCGACCCGCGGTTGGCCCACCAAGGCAGGCTGATGCCGCCGTCGATCAGCAGGGTGGCACCGGTCATATACGTCTGGCGGGGATCGCATAGGAACGCAATCCCCTCGGCGATTTCCTCGGGGGTGCCGAGACGGCCTAACGGGATCTTCGCGCCCGCGCGTTGCAGCGTTTCTTCGCTTGCGAACTTGCGTTCGCCTGGCGTGTCCGTCCATCCGGGCTGGATGACGTTGATCCTAATTCGGTGCTCGGCGACTTCAATCGCGGCCGTTCGAGCCGCATGTTCGATCGCCGCCTTGGACATGTTGTAGGCCATCGCCCGAGGCGCGGGGATGAATGCGTGCGGCGAACTCACGATCACGATCGCGCCGCCGCCTCCTTGGCGAATCATCTGCTGCGTGGCGGCTCGCATGAGGTAGAAAGCGCCCCACATCGTGACGTCGACGGTGCGGTGGAAACCCTTCATATCCGCGACGTGGAAGATTTCGCGATCGCTGTAGGCGGCGTTGCTGACGGCCACATCTAGCCGGCCGAAGCGTTCCACGGTGTCGGCCACCAGACGCTCGACCGCCTCTTGGTCGGCGACGTCGGCTTGCAGGGCGATGGCGTGCCCACCCGCCGCGGTAATGGTGTCGATGACTTCTTGCGCTTGTTCGGGGTGCGCACGGAAATTGACGGCGACTTTCGCGCCGCGGCGGGCGAGTTCGATGGCGGTCGAGCGTCCGATGCCGAGACTGGCTCCCGTGACGAGAGCCACTTTGCCTGCGAGTTCTTCCGTCGCCATAGCTTGCTCCAAGATCCCCAAATCCCCATCCCCGAGTCGCCTCCCTGAGTCCCCGCCTTCGCCAGCTCGCTTGGACTTCGGAATCTTCCACGATGGGTCGTGGTGAAATGCGCAGGTATGCTAAGCCCTGGGCGTTAATGCGGCAAGGATCGATCGGTATGTCGGAGGATCGCGGCGGGAAGTACGGTAAAAAAACCGGGAAAGTGACATCTGGACCCCGTCGCGCTTGGCGCTAGAATTGCCCTGCCGTCAAGTGTAATTTTTCGAATTTTGGCGAACCGACTAGAACGTTCACGCACGTCGTGCGGGTAATGCTTGTTTCGCGCTCCATGGCGTGTTATTCTCGCACCCGCTTTGGTTTGCGTCATGGGTCATGCGAAGCTGGGGTTCGAGAGACTTTGGCTTTGCGCGAGGTCGTCATGGAGCCTCCGACGGTCGGCGACAGCGGAGGGCCGCAGCGGGCCGTTTGATCAAGACAGGATGTCGCGGGCTTGGCCTGATGGAATTGCGGCGAATTCATGGCTTGGTAATGAACAGAGGAGGGGTTGGACGGCGTATCGAATGAGGCGGTTCGGTGCGAGTGGCGGGTTGCGAGAGGAATGTTGGGTGTGGAGCGATCGCGGTCGTTTCGCCGCTATTTCGATGCCCGCCAGCCGCAGGGTTTCGCCAATCGCAATCCCTTTCCAAATGTCAAGTTGTCCCGGACAACTGGCGATTCGGTGTTAAATTTACGATGTTCTGGGCCGGTGCCCGCCGAACCGTAGAGAATTGAGCCAGTGATGGCTTTGTTCGACGCGTTGACGGCGCCCCAAGAGAAAGTGGCTGCGGTTCGCAGCCATGGCAATCTGGCGTAGGAGTACGAAGGTTGTACGACGCATTACTTGAAGAATTCGACGACGACGCAACACGCTCGCGTGAAGACGAAGAGACGTTTGCCCTTCAGCCGCTGGCCGAAGTCGAGGTTGAGGAAGTCGACGATGAGTTGGAGCCGGTCGAAGGACCGGAGAACTCGGTAGACGCCGAAATCGCGGTCAAGGTGGACGACGACGGCGATTTGTTGGCCGAATTCGACGACAACGAATCGTGGTCAGACGATCCCGTACGCATGTATCTGACTCAAATGGGTGAAATCCCGCTGCTCACCCGGCAGCAGGAAATCCATTTGGCGAAGAAGATCGAAGTGACGCGGCGACGGTTCCGGTCGAAGCTGCTGGAATGCGACTACGTGATTCAAGCCGCGTTCAAGGTGCTGCGGCGGGTTCACAAGGGCGAACTGCCGTTCGATCGCACGGTCCAAGTCTCCGTGACAGACCGACTCGAAAAGGACCAGATCCTTGGACGGTTGCCGCACAACTTGCGAACGCTGGAAGTGCTGCTAAAGCGCAATCGCCGGGATTACCTGTCCGCGGTGAGCAAGAAAGAAACCGAAGCCAAACGCGAACAGGCTTGGGTACGGCTCGGTCGCCGCCGTCGCAAAGCGGTGCGGCTCGTTGAGGAACTCGGCCTGCGGACGCAGCGGATCGAACAGATGATCCGCACGCTGGAAGATTTTAGCCGGCGAGTGGACGAGTTGAAGACCAAAATCTCCGCCGCGCGGCCTGACCGCCAATCGACCGAGCAAAAGAACCAGTGGCTTAGCGAATACCGGATGATCCTGGTCGCGTGCCAGGAATCGCCGACGAGCCTCCGCAACCGCGTGATGTACCTCAAGCGGGTTTATTCGGAGTATCAGCAGGCGAAACGCGAGTTGTCGGAAGGCAACCTGCGGCTGGTCGTGTCGATCGCCAAGAAGTATCGTAACCGTGGCCTGAGCTTCCTGGATTTGATCCAAGAAGGCAACGCGGGCCTGATGCGGGCCGTGGACAAATTCGAATATCGACGCGGTTTCAAATTCTGCACGTACGCCACGTGGTGGATCCGGCAAGCGATCACCCGCGCGGTGGCGGATCAGAGTCGCACGATCCGGATTCCAGTTCACATGGTCGAGACCATGTCGCGGGTGCGAAATGTGTCGCGCCAACTCGTTCAGGAACTCGGACGCGAACCGTCTCTCGAAGAGGTGGCTCGCCGAGCGAAGACAACCGTCGATGAAGCCCGACGAGTGCTGGCGATGAGCCGGTATCCCATCAGCCTGGATCGGCCGGTGGGTAACAGTGAAGACAGCCAGTTCGGCGATCTGCTACCGGACGGCGCGGCGGAAAGCCCCGCCACCGGCGCCTCGCAGGAGATGCTGCGGTCGCGGATCAATCGCGTGCTGAAAACGCTAAGCTATCGTGAGCGTGAAATCATCAAGCTTCGATACGGGCTGGGTGACGGCTACAGTTACACGCTGGAAGAGGTGGGACACATTTTCAAAGTGACCCGCGAACGGATCAGGCAGATTGAAGCCAAAGCGGTGCGTAAGCTGCAGCAACCGAGCCGCAGCCAGGAACTGGTCGGCTTCCTCGACTAGGCCACCCTGTGGCGAACACGTCGCCGGACGTCCGTGCGAAAACGCGAGTTCTCAACAGCCCACCGAAGCGGATGCGACGGTGGGCTGTTTTCGTTGAGCGAATCCCGCTCGCGACTGACTGAGTGGAGGCGACAGTGGAAATCCCGCGGCTTGTGGCCTACCTTGACCAGCCCGCGTTGGCTACTCCGTGGCTGCGGCAGCTGGGCTTCCAAGATCCGGTGGCGGCTCACCGCGATCTCGTGAAGCTCGCCCAGTCCGGCGTGACGCTCGATCTGTTGGCCGCCATGGTGACGCAGTGCGAGTCGATCATTGGGCAGCTCGCGGACCCCGATTTGGTGCTGACGTATTTGGAGCGATTCGTCGCCGCCGCCCGCAGTCCGCTGTCGCTCGGGTCGCTCTTCGAACGCGACCCGGATGCTTTGCCGACGTTGCTGCGGATCTTTTCCACAAGCCAGTATCTGGGCAACTTGCTGATTAACGACGCCGAGGCGTTCGATCTGGTGCGGCTGACGGACGGCCTGCCGGTTTCCCGCGAGGCGCTGTTGCAGGAGATTATCTCCGAGGTGGAGGCGCTAGCCGACGAAGCGGCCGTGATGACGGCGTTGCGGCGCTACCGGCATCGAGAGACGCTGCGGATCGCCTACGGCGACATCGTGCGGCGGCAAAGTATCGAGACCGTGACGCGACAGATCTCCTTCCTGGCCGACGCGCTGTGCGAAGCGGCCTATCAAGCTGCTTGGCGGAAACTGGCCGCCCAACGAGGCCGCCCGCTGCGAGCCGACGGGCAACCGGCCCGGTTCGCGATCATCGCGCTCGGCAAATTGGGCGGCTGCGAATTGAACTATTCGAGCGACATCGATTTGGTGTTTCTGAGCGATAGCGGTGGCGAGACCGAGGGGCGGCGGCGCACGAGCAGCGACGAGTTCTTTCAGCGATTGGCCCATCAGATCATTCGTTTGCTGGGCGAGAAGACGGACCTCGGCATGTGCTTTCGCGTCGACTTGCGGTTGCGGCCCGAGGGCAAGCAGGGGCCGCCAGTGATTGGACTCGAACCGGCTTTGCGCTATTACGAAAACTCGGGCCGAACCTGGGAGCGGCAGGCGTTTGTGAAGGCGCGCGTGGCCGCCGGCAGCGGCGAGTTGGGCGGCGAGTTCCTCGCGCGGCTGGAACCGTGGATCTATCGCAAATACCTCAATCGGGCCGACATCACCGGCATCCAGGCGCTTAAGCGGCGGATTGAACAGCGCGCGGTCCGCGAAGGCGGCGAGATGCGGAACGTGAAAACGGGCCGCGGCGGCATTCGCGACATCGAGTATGTCATTCAGTTCCTGCAACTATTGCACGGCGGCAACACGCCCAGCATTCGCTCGGGCAACACGCTCGAAGCGCTCTCCCGGCTACAGGAAGCCGGCTGCCTAACGCACCAAGAGAGCATGTTGCTGGCGGAAAACTACGAGTTGCTGCGGCGCATCGAGCATCGGTTGCAAATCATGTTCGATCTGCAAACCCACACGCTGCCCGAAGCTCCCGACGAACTGCGAAAGCTGGCCATCCGAGTAGGCTACGCCGACACGCCGGAGCGATCGGCGTTGGACGGCTTCAAACAGGACTACCAGGAAAAGACGGCCGTCAATCGCCGCATCCTCAATTTTTTGCTGCACACCGCCTTTCCCGACGAAGAGGCGAGCTCGCCCGAAATCGATTTGGTGCTCGACCCGGATCCCAGCGAGCCGATCGTGCGTGCGGTGCTGTCGCGATATGGATTTCGCGACTGTTTGGCCGCGTACCAGCATCTCAACGATTTGGCGACCGAGCGGATTTCCTTCCTTTCCACCCGTCGCTGCCGCCACTTCCTGGCCGCCATCGCGCCATCGCTGCTACGCGCGATTTCCGCCACCCCCGACCCCGACGCCACGCTGATCGAATTGAGTCGCGTGAGCGATTCGTTGGGCGGAAAAGCGGTGCTGTGGGAACTGTTCAGTTTCAATCCGCCTTCTTTGCGTCTGTACGTTCATCTTTGCGCGACAAGCCCGTACCTTTCGAACATCCTTACGAGCCAGCCGGGCATGATCGACGAGCTGCTCGATTCGCTGATGCTCGACAAGCTGCCCAGTTTGGAATCGATGCAGCGGTCGCTGGACGAGCTCTGCGGCGGCGCGGAAGACCTCGATCCGATTTTGCAGAGTTTCAAGAGTTCGCTCCACTTGCGAGTCGGCGTGCGGGACATCCTGGGCAAGGAGGACATCCAACGCACGCATCGGGCGCTGTCCGATATCGCGGAGAGTTGCCTGCAACAGGTGGCATTGCGCGAGTACTACCGCATGGTCGAGCGGTTTGGCGAACCGACGGTCGTGGGCGGCGAACAGGACGGCGCCCCATGCGAATTCGTGGTCCTGGCGATGGGAAAGTTGGGGGGCCGCGAGCCGAACTACCATAGCGATCTCGATGTGGTCTTTCTCTACGACGCGGACGGCTCGACGGTGTCCCGTGTCCGCGGACGGCGCGACGCCAGCACCACCAACCAGCATTTCTTCAGCCAGTTGAGCCAGCGGATCATCAAGACGGTGACCCACATCGGCCCGTACGGTCGGTTGTACGAGCTGGATCCACGTTTGCGGCCGACCGGCAAGAACGGCATGTTGGCTGTATCGCTGGCGGAATTCGCCAAGTATTTCGCCAGTGGGCGCGGGCAGTTGTGGGAGCGGCAGGCGTTATGCAAAGCACGGCCGGTGTACGGCTCGGAAGCGGCCCGTGCCAACGCGATGCGGGCGGTGCGCGAGGCGCAGTTCGTGCGTCCCTGGGAGCCTGCCAACGCCGCCGAAATTGCCACGATGCGCCAACGCCTGGAAGACGGCGCTTCGCCCCGCAATCTGAAACGCGGCCCCGGCGGCACGATGGACATCGAGTTCGTCGCGCAGATGCTGCAATTGAAACATGGAGCCGCCAACCCCGGTGTGCTCGCCGCCAACACGATCGACGCTTTCCAACGGCTGCAAGCGGCCGGCTGTCTCTCCGCCGCGGATGCCGATCACTGGACCCGCGCCTACCGTTTGCTCCGCAACGTCGAAGCTCGCCTCCGCTTGATGAACACCACCGCCCGCCACGACTTGCCCGACGATCCGCTCGAACTCCGCAAGCTGGCGTTTCTGATGGGCGAGTCCTCCCCCGAGCAATTAGTGTCGAACGTCCAAGAGACCATGGCCGAAAATCGCCGCCGTTTCCTGCGCGTCTTCGCCAAGCCGTAACGGGCTAAACGTAACATTCCGTCCATCCCAAACGGCTGGATCACACTCGCTGGCGGACCAGCCAGCTTCTCGAACCTACCGCTCCAGGCATCGCTGCGAGCATTGGTAGCCGCATCGATTGCGCCATCGCCGGGAAGTCGACCGCCAACCGGATTTGAACCTGTTGGCTGTAATGGACAGACCACGGACAGCGTCCCTCGATAGTGCCGGAGAGAGGAAAGTGCCTGGCACCAACAGAGAGGAAAGTGCCTGGCACCAACTGCCCAAAAACGACTCGGGAGGATGCGTGTCATGCGCGACTTGCGGGTTTTGGGTGGGATGGTAATTGGGGATCGAATAGTGCCTGGCACGAATCACACGATTTCGGAATCAGTGCCAGGCACTGATCGCCTTCGGGGCTACCCTTTTGTCGCCTAGCGACGACCGATCGTCGCTCAGCCTTTCAAGGCAGGGACTGCTTCCTCCCCGCCGCCGCAACCCGCAGGCTCTAGTGGCACGGCTATTCGTGCCTGGCACCGATTGATGCCGATTGATGAAAGATCGCCCAGGAAGGATGCGAAGCGCAGGCAACTTGCGAGGCTTGGACAAAATAGACTTAGGGCATCGCAGAGTGCCTGGCACCTTTCCCGCCTTTCCGAGCCCTAGGCGACGGCCGGGCCTCCAAACCGCGATCGCGACGCGGTGTCGAATTCCGGCTCCAGCGGCGACGGACAAGATGTCCGTCGTACAAGTAGGACGCCACGACCGGCCGGCTGGCCGACTCAGGCCGACATCCGCTCTCCCCATGTACGACGGACATCTTGCCCGTCGTCCGGCCCGGAGCACGCGATAGGGCTGACAATCGCATTCGCCACTCCGAGCCTTGACCACCGAACTCAGTTCGAGCAACCACGAAGGACACGAAGAGCACGAAGACTGAAAGATGATATCGATCGCTTCA